>CALAED010000120.1 GCA_937891035.1 uncultured Thermomonosporaceae bacterium
CCGCTCGTCGGTGAGCTGCGCCGCACCGGGCGGGTGGTCGCGCCCGACGGCCGTACGGTCGGCCTGGCCGAGTGCAGCGTGCCCAGGCCGGGGCAGACGGCCGCGTTCGTGATGGACACGCGCGAGTGCGAGGCCATCGGCGAGTTGGCCGGCGGTGTCGACCTGCTGGTCATCGAGGCGACGTTCCTGGATGAGCACGCGAACCTGGCGGCCGACTACGGGCACCTGACCGCGGCGCAGGCCGGGCGGATCGCCGCGGCGTGCGGAGTGCGGCGGCTGGTCCTCACCCATTTCTCCGAGCGGTACCGGCCGGAGGACCGGCCGCGGTTCGCCGAAGAGGCGGCCGCCGCTTATCCGGGCGACATAGTGATCGCAGACGACCTCTGCCGCGTCCCCGTGCCGCGCCGCCGACGCGCGCCCCAGGGCGCGGCGGCCGACACCCAACCCGAAGCCGAGGCCAAGACCCAGGCCCAGGCGAAGACCCAGGCCCAAGCGGAGACCCAAGCCGCAGGACAAGCCGGAGCCGCCGCCGAGTCCGAAGCCACCTCCGCCGGCGCCGGGCACCAGATGGTGCCGCACACCGCGGACGTGGCTTTGACGGCTTGGGCACCGGGAAAGTACGAGTGCGTGGCCCAGGCGGTCCACGCCCTGGTGGGCGCTTTCGTGGAGTTCGCCAAGACCACCGAAGTCGCCGTGGCCGGACCGCGCGACAGCGTCCGCGCGCCGATCGACCCCACGTCCGATGACGATCTACTCGTGTCGGTCCTCGACGAGGTGATCTACCAGGTCGAAGTGCACGGCCGGGTCCCGGTCGACGTTGCGTTCGACTCGACCGGCGGCGTGCGCTTCGAGACCGTGCCGCTCGACACGGTCACGATCGTCGGCGCGATACCCAAGGCCGTCTCCTTGCACGAGCTGCGGTTCGGCCGCGTCGACGGCGGCTGGCGCTGCCACGTCACCATCGACGTGTGACAGCGGTGAGCCGGACGGGCCCGGTCAGCCCTTGACGACGCCCATCGGGAGCAGGCGGGCGACCTTGCGGCACAAACCCGCGCCTTCGCTGGCCTCGATGACGGCGGACACGTCTTTATAGGCGTCGGGGTGCTCCTCGGCCAGGCCACGCCACGACGAGGCACGTACCGCGATGCCGTCGGCCTCCATCGCGTCCCGCAGCAGCCTGCCGCTGACCCCGCGGGCGGCCTGATGCCGGCTTTGCGCTCGGCCCGCGCCGTGGCAGGTGGAGTGAAAGGCCGGCCCGTTCGCCACGCCGGTGAGGACGTACGACGACGTGCCCATGGTGCCGGGGATCAGCACCGGCTGGCCCACGGCGCGCAGGTCCGCCGGCAGCTCGGGGTGGCCGGGCGGGAACGCCCTGGTCGCGCCCTTGCGGTGCACGCACAACCGGCGCCGCGCCCCGTCGACGACGTGCTCTTCGATCTTGGCGAGGTTATGGGACACGTCGTAGACGAGGTCGAGCCTGGCCCCGGCGACCCGGTCGAAGACGCGCCGCGCGGCCTGGGCGAGCAGTTGCCGGTTGGCGCGGCCGTAGTTGGCCGCCGCCGCCATGGCCCCGAGATAGGCCCGGCCCGCGGCGGAGTCCACCGGGGCGCAGGCGAGCTGCCGGTCGGGGACCTTGATGCCGTACTTGGGCATCCGTTTGTCCATTGTCCGTACGTGATCGGTACAGATCTGGTGCCCGAGGCCCCGGGACCCACAGTGGATCATGACGCAGACCTGGCCGTTGCGCAGCCCGAACGCCTCGGCCGCGGCCGTGTCGTACACGTCGGCGACGCGCTGCACCTCAAGGAAGTGGTTGCCGGAGCCGAGACTGCCAACCTGGCCGAGACCGCGCTCGACCGCCCGCGCGCTGACCTGGTCGGGATCGGCGTCGGCCACCGCACCTTGGTCTTCGCAGCGCAGCAGGTCGCGTTCGTCGCCGTGGCCGCGCTCTACCGCGTACGCCGCACCGCGGGTGAGGATGCCGAGCAGCTCGTCTTTGCCGGTCAGGGTCCACACGGCGCCCGGGCCCGCGCCGCGCGGAATGGCCGGGTCGAGGCCGTCCATCAGCGGCTCGAGCACGGGCCGGAGTTCGTCCGCCATCAGGTCGGCCGCGAGCAGCCGTACCCCGCACGAGATGTCGAAGCCGACCCCACCGGGCGAGACCACCCCGCCCTCCGCCGGGTCGGTGGCGGCCACTCCGCCGATGGCGAAGCCGTACCCCCAATGCACGTCCGGCATGGCGTACGAGGCACCCACGATCCCCGGCAGCGTGGCGACGTTGGCGACCTGGTCGATCGCCTTGTCGGCATCGCGCAGCAGCGCATCGGAGGCGAAGACGACTCCGGGCACCCGCATCTCCCCCTTGGGGTCGAGGCGGAACCGGTACGGACCGTCGGCCTGCAGCTTCATGATGTCCTCGCGGTGGGCGCGGGCTGGCTACCGCCTAATTCTCGGCTACCGGCCGTCACTCGCGCGGCCGTACTCACCTGCCGTACGCGCCGACGAGGGTGCCCGTCGCGACGACCCGTTCCTGCAGCGCGACCCGCAGGTCCTCCGCGGTGAACCCGGAGGTCAACCCGGTCGGCTCGGACAGGCCGTACAGCCGGAAATAGTACCGGTGCGGCTCGTCGCCGGCAGGTGGATGCGGGCCGCCGTAGCCGAGCCGGCCGTAGTCGTTGCGTCCGGCGACCGACTCAGGCGGGTCCTCGCCCGCCGCGACGCCTTCGGCGTCCGGCGGGATCGCGGCCACCAGCCAGTGGACGAACGAGCCGGCCGGGGCGTCGGGGGCCTCGCACGACAGCACCAGCTCAGCGGTCTCGTCGGGCACATCCGACCACTCCAGCGGCGGCGAGACGTCGCCGGCCTGGTGGGAGTATTCCGCCGGGATCGTCCCATGATCGCTGAACGCGGCGCTGCGGACCGTCATCTCAGCCACTGCTGCCCGCCGTGACGAGCGCCCGGATGTCGGGCGGCAGGCTGCCGGCGACCTTCGTGGTGATGGATCCCTGGGTCGCCTCGTTGACCACCTCGAGCACGGCCCGCCCCAGGTAGGCGGCCTGCGGCTCGTCCACACCCGCGCGGAGCGCGATCCGTTCCACGAAGTCCGCCCGGTCGAATCGTTCGCCGGGGCCGGTCCCGCCGTAGATCTCGGTGCGCCGCAGGTGCTCGCCGATCTCGTGCGGCAGCTGCGCGGCGAGATTGTCCGCGAGGCCTTCCGGCACCCGTTCGCCAAGCGTCTCCAGTGTGGCGCGGCAGGCGCGCTCGGCGTCGCCGCGGCTGGACAGGCGGGCCCGGTTCTGCACCAGGCCGATGAACTCGTCATGCTGCATGAGAACCGTCTCCTCCTTCCGCCTTCGAAGCCCGTACCCTGCCCTCAACGCGCGGCGTCAAACGCCCTTGACCGCCAGCGGGGCAAAGCGCTGCTGACCTGTGTTTTCGCGATTGGCAGTGGAGGAATCGCCATCGCGGCGTCGGGGCCGCAGTGGCTGTGTCTCGCCCGCGACATGGCGACGCGCTGATCGCGGTGGAGATCTCGTGTGGAACTTCGCCGAGAGGCCTACGGTCCGATGCTCGTCGCGTAATGGTGGCGGGGGGGCCGCACCCGCACGCACCG
>CALAED010000121.1 GCA_937891035.1 uncultured Thermomonosporaceae bacterium
GTACGCCGGCGAGGGCCTGGCCTACAGTGCCGCGAACGCACCAGTCGAGACGGGTCAGAAGTGATGACGGGTGACGAACAACCGCGTAGCCATAGCATCGGTCATAGCCCTGAGGTGAGCCAGGCCGAGAACTGTCTTCGCCTCGACTCACCCATCCGCACCTGGACTAATTACTCACCCGGCGACGTGACGCGCTACAGGGTTTCTTCCGCATCGCTCTGACCAGCGCATGTGACAGATGACTCTCTGTACCCTTACTGTAACGAGCGCATAGGCGCTTTCGGCCGGGTGAGGTTCGGCGATGAGTAACAAGTCAACACGGGCGGTTTGATCAAATCCCGAGGTGTCGAGGGGCCGAGTTCCTACGGAGGGCACTTGTCTGCGGACGCTCAAGTCGAGGTGCTGGACGGCTGGTCCATGCTCGTTCGATCTGTTCCTTCCAACAAGCGCGAGCAAGATGTACTCCCTGAGTATCTTGCGCAGGTGACCGGCGTTCCGCTTCATCGCATACTCGGGATAAGGAGTTTGCGAAATCGTATCGCCCATAACGGGACGTCCAGCGTTCCTGATACAGAAGCGCGGCGAGCAGCAAAGACTATCCACAAGATGCAACATGCCCTCGATCAAAGGGCCGAGCGTCACGCTGATAGGAGGGCGACGGACCCGGTTACGCATCAGGCGGCTGTTCTTCTAGGAGAGATCCAGACGTTGATCAACGTCGATGGCGGCCGGCTGGGTGCCGTGCATCATGCATTGAATGAGCTCGCGCAGGAGATTTCCGCATACGAGGTAAACGATGACGCGGTTACTGCCCTCACCAAGTCTGTGCTGGAGCTACGGCGGCTGGCGAAATCCGATGACACTGCACTTCCCGGCTTAGCTCGCGCACTGGAGATACTCGGTTGGGCGCTTCGCAAGGCTGGGCGTGCCGAAGCGGCGCTTCCTTTTGCGGAAGAGCAAGTCAGTGTCTGTCGGTCCTTGCTGAACCACGCCGAGCCTGAGGGACAGGCCGATCACGCCAAGGCGTTGGCCGATCTCGGAATTACCCTCTGCCTCCTTGATCGTGGAACTGAGGCGGCGGCAGTGTTGCACGAGGCCGTGGCGATTGCACGGAGTGCAATGGAAAAGGGCTGCCCGACACCCGACGAGCTTCCCGGCTACCTTTTTCAGTTGTCATTTTCGCTGCACCGAGCTGGACGGAGCGAAGAGGCGCTTGCGGCTGCCGACGAGGCTGTACGTTTGGAGACGCAACTTCGCATTAACGATCCCACGCGCGAGGCGAGAGATCTCGCGCAATACATGGAACAGCTTGCTTCTTGCCTATTTGAACTGGGGAATGATTCCGCCGCTGAATCAGCAGTGCGGGAAGCTGCCGCAATTTATCGACAAGCCGGCCGAGATGAACCGTCTGACGAAGATCAAAGCGTCGCCCGAATCGTTGTTTATCGTCCTCTTAGGTTCATTGGCGCCATCAATGCACTTGTACTGGAAATAGATGGAGTTCGCCGCTCGAAGATCCGTTGCAACCAAGAGATCACTATTGATGTCGAGCCGGGCAGCCATGTATTTCAGGCCCGTCAGGGCCGGGGCAGCAAAAGTCCCACGTTTGAATTTGTGGCATGGCCTGGTGAAGAAATACGGATCACAGTCCGGCCGGTTGGCACATTTTCATTGATCGTTCAGATGATGGCTTTTATACTGGGCCTTATACTGGACCCGAAGTCGGCAGACTGGCCATACATGCTGCACCTCCACGTTGAATATTGTATATATGTCTTTCGGCGGCCATCTCGCGTGATGACAGCCGCCGCCGGCTCGGCCGCGCTTCGGTCGTCGCCCGGCGCGGACTACGGAACGGCGCGAGTGGCCTCTATCGAAAATAGGTCGCGCCGTTGAAATCGAGGACCGCCCCGCTGGCCCATTCGGCCTCGGGCGACGCGAGCCACACGATCGCCGCAGCCACCTCCGCCGCCGTGGCGACACGATCGAAGGGACTCTGCGCCCGGATTTCCGCCTTCGCCGACGAGGTCAAATAGGGCCGCGCCATGGCCGTCTCGACGAAGCCGGGCGCGATCGTGGCCACGCCGATACCGAGCTTGCCCAAGGGTTTCGCCAGCGACTGCGCCATCGCGTTGAGTCCCGCCTTGCTTGCGCCGTAGGCCGGGTGGTCGGGCTCACCGCGGTGGGCCCCACGCGACGACACGTTCACGATTCGCCCACCGGCCCGCATATGACGAACCGCACACCAGATGACATTGGCGGCGCCGATCAGATTCGTCTCGAGCGTCGCCCGCCATTGGGCCTGCCACTCCGCGTAGGTCACTTCCATGAGGGGATGCGGAAGATAAACGCCGGCGTTGTTGACCAGCACGTCAATGCGCCCGAAAGCGGCGGCGACCTCGTCCACCATGGTTTGCACCGCATCGGGGTCAGCGACGTCGCCTTGCACCACCATGTGCTCGTCGCCGGGCATTTCGTCCCGCAGTCGCGCGGCGAGCGCCGCGGAGTCGCGATGGTTGATCGCCACTCGGTCGCCCAGCGCCGCGAACGCCAAGGCCGTGGCCCGGCCGATGCCACGCGACGCACCTGTAATGAGTACCGCCCTGCTCATAGCTCGCTCCCACCGACTGCAGCCGATTGCCCATCGCCTGAAGCATCAATACATCACACTGCACGAGGCTTGCCGCGCCACCTTGCAACGTCCACTTGTCAGGCAGTGATCAGATGCCCAGCGGTTGCTTCCCGCCGTCCAGAATTCGGGGTCATCGGCGCTCAGGCCGTATCGCCTTTATGGCAAGACGCCGTCCGCTTTGCGTACTGGCCAGATAAACGCGACCCATGCCACCGGCTCCCAGTCGAGCCAGCACTTGATAGCCTCCGATGTTTCGCGGCTCATCAGCGGAAAGCGGTTCGAAGACAGTGGACTGGGCAGGGTGTTGCATCGAGAAACCTTCCGGTGGACTAAACCAAAAATACCAGGAATCAAGCCGCACTGGTCAGGGGTGCCTGCTTGGTGGGTGTCTGGGCAGTTAGCGGGCTTTCCTAACGCGGTTTCGTGTTCATTCACTCCACGTGTCAGTCGCATTGAGTGGTCGGTCGACGGCCCCACTCGTCGGTTCGATGATCCGCGCCACTCCAGCTGCCGGAATGGCTCATCACCGTCGATCGCCGCGCCGAACCCCAACGCGTCGTACGCGCGGATCTCCAGTGGCCGCCCGCATCCGGGCTGTCGTCCAGCCCCAAGTCAAATTAGCCCCCGCAGGTCACGGGTCTGGTGACGCATCACCGCCCGCGCACCCAACGTCCCACCGACCCCAACGATCGGCCATTCCCCCAAGTCAATTGATCGCAGGCGACCATGCATCGCTCGGAATGAGATCCGAGGGTTTCGGCGGTTCACGGGCGCTCTAGAGGAACTTCCTTACAGAGGGCCGCCGACTGCCTGTACGGTGAGTATTCGAGCAACTACCGAAGGCAACCTCGTTGGCCATGGCACCTCCTAACCCTCCTCCCCTGTGCGCATACTGCAACGAAACACCGCTCTCGTCGGGTCGGCGCCGCTACTGCTGCGCCGAGTGTCGCACGGCCGCCCAGGGAGAACGCAGTCGGAAACGGAAGCACAAGCGTGCGGAACTGCTGACGTTGGAAGTCGCGCTGCTGCTCGTCGTCAACGTCGCGCTGAGCCTCGTCCTCAGCCTCGCGACCAACTTCGCCGCGAATGCGTTTCTATGGGCGGCAACGGTTGTGAGCACGCTCGTAGCCGTCGGCCTCATCCGCAAGCGCCACCTCGGGCGGTTCTTCCCGCGCTCCCGGCGGCGAGCCGGTGGGATCAGCGCATTGGCGTTGATCGCGCTGCTCGGCACTGCTGCGTTCGAGCTCGCAAAGCCTCCCCCGTCATCGTGCACCCGTCACAACGCGGCCGACCAAGGCGTTAGCGTCGATCCGCGCATGGACATCAGGTGGCCAACGGTGTATGAGTGCCCCACGCGGGGAAACGGTTCGGTCTTCAAGAAGCCGGACTTCAGCGAGGCAATCGCGACGATGTACGCCGAACGGAAGGTCTGGGTCGTCTGCTGGATACGCATGCCAGGTTCCGGGATTTGGTACTACACGCAAGGCGACGCCTCGCTCACCGAACGGTACAAGCGAGAGTTCGCCGCCTGGGGATACCTTCCGCATCGCAGTATCGACGTGCGTACTCACCCGGCCATCCCGGTGTCAAAGTGCCCCGGCAGGATGCCATGAGATCAGGCGTTCCCGTGGAACGCGGCGGCCGACACTCACCAGTACTCCGCCAAGGGGACCGAGTCTCCACGTGACCAGTGAGATTGCGAGCTCGCGACGACACCCGACGCCACCGGGTTCACATACCAGGCCCCGACGCGAATAATCACATCGCGGACACAGCGACACGGCGCTGCCCACCAGCAATTCACGATCTTGGAACGTCCGTGGCCGGCGGCCTGACCAACGAGTTGCCCAGCCCGCCTCCCCAGCAGACCTCGACCGCACCCACCGCCGTCTGGACCTGGCTGTCGCTCCTGGCCACCGCCCGGCAAGGCCCACCTTCGATCCCTAATCGGCGAAAGCCGGTGCAAAAGTGGCTGACGAAAACCCAGAATGAAACGGTGCGTGACGTTGCCCTCACATGTTTTGCGCGCGGCCGTACGGGCACGATGGCCGGCCCAGGCCACGCCGTTGAGCGGAACGGCCCGCACCGCCATTCTGGAGGGCTTGCCTTAACCGTGCCGATCGTGCGCCTGCGACGGGGTGGAATCCGATGTTGACCTGCACTCAATCGCCGCGAGCCGAGTGCGATGGCTGAAGCGGCACGGGTGGATGAGCGGATCAGGCTGCTCGCGGCGCGCTCGCCGAACTTCGGGTTCTTGCTTGAGCACGAGCCGCTGCTCGTCCTGGATGGGGCCACGGCGGAGTCGTATATCTACACCGATCCGAACGCGTCCCTGTTCCGGGCACGCCGGTTCGGCGAGGTGCTGGCCAGGAAGCTCGTCTCCATCACCGGGACCCCGGTCAAGGGCGACCGGCAGATCGACCGGCTGGTGGCGCTCACCCAGGCCGGGGTCATCGTGGCGGACATCCGGCACGCCTTCGACGAGATCAGGAAGCTCGGGAACGAGGCGGTGCACGGCCACTTCGGCGAGGTTCGGGTCGCGCTGACCGCCGTACGGACCTGCTTCGAGCTCGGGGTCTGGTTTCATCGCGCCGTCACCAGGAGCCGCGAGCCGCTCGCGTACATCTCGCCCCCGCCGCCCGACCCCGCGGCGCGGCCCGCCGACCCCGCCGAGCAGACCGAGTTGGACAGCGTCCAGGCCGAGCTTGACGCCCAGCGCGACCGGCTCACCGAGATCAAGCTCCGGCTCGACGACCAGACGTCGCTGCTGGATGCCGAACGCCGGGCGCGCGCGGACGCGGAACGAGCGTTGCGAGCGGCGATGGCGGACTGGGGCGGGCTCCGCGAGCTCGTCAAAGACCTGGGCGACCGCGTGGCCGAGTTCGAGGCGTCGTTCGCGCGGTCGGCCAAGCCCAAGAGGGTCTCGGCGGCGCAACGCGAGGCGTTCATCGAGGACGCCCGGCTCGCCGCCCAAGAGCCTCGGACGGAACGGGAGGTTCGCGAGGAAGTCGACCGGATGCTGGCCGACGCGGGCTGGCTGGTGCAGAACGCGGGCGAGGAGAATCCGTTCGCCGGGACCGGGATCGCGGTGCGGGAGGTGGCGACCGCCACCGGCTCGGCGGACTACTTGCTGTACGTCGAGCGGAAGCTGGTGGGGGTGATCGAGGCGAAGCGGGAAGGGGTCGTGCTGTCGGCGGCCGAGCCGCAGACGACCCGCTATGCCGAAGGGCTCACCTCGGGCCAGCGGCTCCAGGCGTGGCGGCTGCCGCTGCCGTTCCGGTACGAGACCACGGCCGTGGAGACGCACTTCACCAACGGCATGGACCCAAGCCCCCGAGCGCGTACGGTGTTCTCGTTCCACCGGCCGCAGACGCTGGCGCGCTGGATGCGGGAGGCCGAGGACGACCCTGACGCGCCGACGCTGCGTGCCCGGTTGCACCGCGGCCTGCCCGAGCTGGCCGACGATCGGCTCCGCCCGGCCCAGGACAGGTCCGTACGCGGCCTGGAGGAATCGCTGCGGCGGGACCGGCCGCGGGCGCTGATCCAGATGGCGACCGGCGCGGGCAAGACGTACGCCGCCGTCACCTCCTCCTACCGGCTGCTCAAGCACGCCGGGTTCGAACGCGTGCTGTTCCTGGTGGACCGCAACAACCTGGGCAAGCAGGCGCACACCGAGTTCACCAACTACGTCACGCCGGACGACGGGCGGAAGTTCAGCGAGCTGTACAACGTGCAGCGCCTCGCCGGGGCCGGAATGCTCGGGTCCTCGAAGGTCGTGATCTCCACCGTGCAGCGGCTGCACGCGATGCTGCGCGGCCAAGAACCGCTCGACCCCGACGTGGATGACGAGGCTTACGACGCTTATGACCGTGACGAGCCCGTCGAGGTCGGCTACAACCCGGCTGTCCCGCCGGAGACGTTCGACCTGATCATCGTCGACGAGTGCCACCGGTCGATCTACGGCACGTGGCGTACGGTGCTGGAGTACTTCGACGCCTACGTGGTGGGGCTCACCGCCACCCCGGTGAAGCAGACGTTTGGGTTCTTCCGCCAGAACTTGGTGAGCGAGTACACCTACACCGAGGCGGTCGCCGACGGCGTCAACGTCGATTTCAACGTCTACCGGATCCGTACCGAGCTGGGCGAGCAAGGCGGCACCATTCCCGCCGGCATCGTGGTGCCCATGCGCGACCGCCGAACCCGGCGGCAGCGGTATGAGGAGCTGGACGAGGAGTTCACCTACGGCGGGAGCCAGATCGGGCGGAAGGTCATCAGCAAGGGGCAGCTCAAGCTGGTCTTGGAGACCTTCCGCGACAAGTTGTTCACCGAGATATTCGCGCGCCGGCCGGGCCAGCCGCCCCGCCGGTACGTGCCCAAGACGCTGATCTACGCGGTCGACGACAACCACGCCCAGGAGATCGTCGACATGGTCCGCGAGCTGTTCGGGCAGGGCAACGAGTTCTGCCAGAAGATCACGTACTCGGCGAAGAACCCCGACCGGCTGCTCGCCGCGTTCCGCAACAGCCCGGAGCTGCGGGTCGCGGTCACCGTCGACATGATCGCCACCGGTACGGACGTACGGCCGCTTGAGTGCGTGTTCTTCCTGCGGGACGTCAAGAGCTGGGCCTACTTCGAGCAGATGAAGGGCCGCGGCGCCCGCACGGTCAGCCCGGATGAGATTCGTGCGGTCACCCCGGACGTGGTCAGCAAGGAGCGATTCGTGATCGTGGACGCGGTCGGCGTCACCGACTCCCCCCGCGTCGACGCCGCCCCGCTGGAACGCCACACCGAAAAGCAGATCAGCCTCAAGAAGCTGCTCGACAAGGCCGGCACCCTCACCATCTCCCCCGAAGAGACCTCCACGCTCGCTTCGCGGCTGTCTCGTCTCAACACGCAGATCAGCCCGGAAGAGAGAGCGGAGTTGGAGGACCTCGCCGGGCAGCCGATCCCCGAGATCGTCAAGAGCCTGTCCCACGTCGCCGACCCCGACCAGGCGGAAGCCGCCCGGCTCGCCGGACCCGGCGGCGAACGCGAGCTCGTGGAACGGGCCGTACGGCCGCTCGCGGACAACCCGGAGCTGCGTCGCCGGTTGCTGGAGATCCGCCGCGCCCACGACATCGTCTACGACGAGGTCAACCCAGACACCCTCATCGAGGCGCGCGGCATGCTGCGCGGCGATACGGCCGAACTCGTCGTGGAGTCGTGGCGCGGCTACATCGATGAGCATCGTGACGAGCTCACCGCGCTGCAACTGGCCTACCAGCGCGGCACGGACGGACGACGTGTCTATGCCAAGCTCCAAGAACTCGCCGCCCGCCTGGCCCGGCCGCCTTATCAGTGGACCCCCGACGTCCTG
>CALAED010000122.1 GCA_937891035.1 uncultured Thermomonosporaceae bacterium
AGCGCGGCAGGCGCGCCCGCCGCGCGGCGGCGACCGCTTTGTCGCCGACCGCGTTGAACCCGAGGCCGGGCGGGAGCATGAGTCCCTTCTGCGAGCACCCGACGGTGACGTCCACGCCCCATTCCTCGTGCCGATAGTCCATCGAGCCGAGCGAAGAGATCGTGTCGACCAGCAGCAGCGCCGGGTGCCCGGTCCGGTCGAGGGCGGCGCGGATCTCCGGGACGCGGCTGCGCACGCCCGTTGAGGTCTCGTTGTGGACCACCATGACCGCCGCGATCTCGTGCGACGCGTCGGCGGCGAGGAGCCGCTCCGCCTCGTCCGGATCCGCGCCGCGCCGCCAGTCGCCGGGCACGAAGTCCACCCGCAGCCCAAGCCGTTCGGCCATGGTGCGCCACAGCGTGGCGAAATGCCCGGTCTCGAAGGCGAGCACCCTGTCGCCGGGCGAGAGCGTGTTGACCAGCGCCGCCTCCCACGCGCCCGTACCCGACGACGGATAGATGACGACGGGACCGCCGGACCGGAAGATCGTCCGCAGCCGCGGCAGCAGGTCCAGCGTCAGCTCGGCGAACTCGGGACCACGATGGTCGATGGTCGGCCGGGCGATCGCCTGAAGCACCCTGTCGGGAACGTTGGTCGGCCCCGGAATCTGCAAGAAATGCCGTCCACCGCCCACGTTGCTAGTACCTCTCCCCAATCGCCGCTCGTCAAGCGCGCCCGGCGGCAACCGAACGAAAATGAAGGGACGATCAGAAGAACTTGTCCCTGATCTGGTCAATGACGGTGAGCACGGAGAAGGCGGCGAAGAAGAGGAAGACCAGGCTCATCACGCCCATCCGCCAGCCGCCGATCTGGATCGGCCGTGGCAGGGTCCGCCGGTTCAGCTTGATCAGCAGCCCCGAGTAGATGAACATCATGACCCCGGCCACGCTGGCCGAGATGACGAGCAGCACCAGCGGCTGGTCGAACCCGCTGAGGAGGATCGCCGACCCCACGACGATGTGCGCCCAGACGACGGCGACGTACAGCTTGGCCTCCGTCCACCAGCCGCTGCCGGGCAGGTAGGACACCTTGACCGAGTCGGAGACCAGGCGGCCCATGTAGTCGAGGATCCCGAGCGCGGCCGCGAACAGCGAGTACGCGCCGATCACCCAGAAGAACGTGCCGAACCAGCCGAGCCGGTCGTTGAGCACCTCGCCCTCCAGCCGGAGGAACGAGACGTCGTTGGGCGGATCCTGGCCGAACAGCGTGGAGTAGGCCAGCAGCGAGGTCACGGTGATCGTGACGATGGTGATGAGGACGAACGACACGAGCTGTTCGGTGTTGGCCACCTTCCACCAGGCCCGCCAGCGCGACAGGTTCCCGGCGTCGGGCGGGAACACATAACCGGTCGACGGCTTGGCCACCGGCTCGCCGGTGATCGGGGAGACGAGCTTGGGCATCCGGGCGCCCATGCCGAAGCCCTTGTCGCGGATCCAGTTGCTCTGCACGAGGTTTTGACCGCCGCCGGCGCCCGCGTACGCGAGCGCGCCGAGGATGAGCGCGAACCCGAGGTCGGTCGGTAGCCCCGGGTTGGTGACCGTGTCGCCGAGACCGCTGTAGCCGTCGGCCGTCACCGCGATGGCCAGCGCCACGCCGATGAGTACGAGGACGGCGCCGACCTTGAGGAACTCGATGCGTTCCACCCAGCGGTAGATGAACGGGGCGATGGTGAGGATCACCCCGATCGTCACGAGCTCGGCGATGGCGATCCATGTCGGGTCGCCGCCGCCGATGGCGTACGTGAAGACCGTCGCCGAACTGGTCGCCCAGCCCGGCCACATGTTGGACAGTACGGCGAGGACGACGAACACGAGTGTCCAGTGCCGCCACAGCCGGCTGAATCCGGTGAGCGCCGTTTCTCCGGTGGCGAGGGTGTAGCGCTCGATCTCCATGTTGATGAAGAACTGGAAGATCACGCCGACGACCGCGCCCCAGAGGAAGATCAGTCCGACGTGGGCCGAGATGTACGGCCACAGGATGAACTCGCCCGAGGCCAGCCCGATGGCGGCGCCGACCACGCCGGGCCCGAGGAGGCGGCGCAGCGGTTGCGGCTCAGGCAGATCTTGCAGCGTGACGCCGGGAAGTCTGCCCCGCGCGTTGGGAAAGGCCCGCCCCCCGATGGCGGCCTCGACCGTCGTCGCTTCCGTTGACGTGGAACTGTCGTGCGTCATGCCGAGGACCTCCCGGGGGGTTGCCGTCACCGGTGCTCACGATCGTTCTCGTTCATGCCTCTTATTTGGGCCATGGTCACTTCTCGGGGCGGTGACGAAGCTGTAACCGCGCGGCCACCGTGCGGGTTACCTGCTGATTCACCAGGTTCCCGTGTCACATTTGTTACTTTCTGCACTCAACCGCCATACCGGCGGCCCGCTCCCGAGCTCTCTGAACGACATGAGGCACAATCGGCTCCATGGGCACGGAGCAAGTGGCTA
>CALAED010000123.1 GCA_937891035.1 uncultured Thermomonosporaceae bacterium
CCGATGGCGCCTCGCTGGGCAGTACTGAAGGGCCCACGATGACAGTGTGCGTCAATAGGCACCAAGATCGGAGGACCCATTTTTCCGGCT
The DNA here is from genome assembly GCA_937891035.1 of uncultured Thermomonosporaceae bacterium. GTDB lineage: Bacteria > Actinomycetota > Actinomycetes > Streptosporangiales > Streptosporangiaceae > CALAED01. The sequence continues at coordinate 91 of CALAED010000123.1, forward strand.
CTGTGGTTACAGAGATCCAATCGCGCGCTCCCGCAACACCCGTCGCTGCTGCTCAAGCGCCACGAGGTCGCCGAAGAGGCGGTTGTAGTCCTCCTGATGATCGACCGGATTCAGCCGACCGAGTTTGGATTTCAGTCGGGCGATCTCACGGGTGAGCTGCAGCTCTTTTATTCGGGCTAGCAAGCTCGCCGCATATCGGCCGTCCGAATCTTGTCCTGACCGCGGCGGTTCCACGGCCAGGCGGGTGATCATATTCCTGACCTCGTCGTTCGGCGCCTCTTCGCGCAGCAGTGCCACCCACTCGGCCACGTTCCGCGCCGTGCCCGGCGCTGCTCCCGGGGCGGCCAGGCCCGTTCCGGTTACGCCGCCCGCGGCCACGATGACGGCTCGTACGGCCTGGTGCTGCGGCGCGGTGAAGACCTCGGCGGGCAGCGCGTCGAAGCCGGGGCCGAGGATCGCCGGGCGCTGCATCGCCAGCTTCAGCGTCTCGCGCTCGATCTGGATCGCCGGATCGCTCAGGTCGTAGGCGGCGCGGGCGTCGCCGGGCCGCGCCGGCCCGCTGCCGGCATCGTCTGCCCCGCCGACGCCGACGCCGCGGACGCCGCCGCGACCGGCACCGCGACCGGCACCGCGACCGGCACCGCGAGCCGGACCGCCGCCGTTCGGCTGCCCGCCGTTCGCCCTGCTCGCGTGGGAGCGCACCCGGCGAAGCACGAACTCCTCGTCCATGATGCCGAGCCAGCGGTCGAGGTTGACCGCGTACATCTGCCGCAGCCCGCGGTCTTTGATGCGGGCCACGACGGGCGCGGCCGCGTCAAGCGCGGCCAGCCGCCCCTCGGTCGTGTCCAGGTCGTGCCCGGCGATGACGTTCTTGATGGCGAACTCAAACAGCGGCACCCGCGAGGCCACGAGATCGCGTACGGCCGAGTCGCCGTGCTCTCGCCGCAGGTCGCAGGGATCGAGCCCGTCCCGCTGCACGGCCACGAAGGTCTGCGTGACGAACTTTTGCTCGTCGGCGAAGGCGCGCAGCGCCGCCCGCTGCCCGGCCGAGTCGCCGTCGAAGGTGAAGATCACCTCGCCGCGGAACTCGCTTTGGTCCATGAGCAGCCGGCGCAGGATCTTGATGTGCTCGTCGCCGAACGCGGTGCCGCTGGTGGCGATGGCGGTCTCGACGCCGGCGAGGTGACAGGCCATGACGTCGGTGTAGCCCTCGACCACGACGGCCTGGCGGCGCCGCGCGATCTCTTTTTTGGCCAGATCCGCCCCGTACAGCACCGAGCCCTTCTTGAACAGCGGCGACTCCGGCGTGTTGAGGTATTTGGGGCCGTCGTCATCGTCGTACAGCTTGCGCGCGCCAAAGCCGATCACGTCGCCGGTCAGGTCGCGGATCGGCCACATCAGCCGGCCGCGAAAGCGGTCCATCGGCCCGCGCCGGCCCTCCTTGGCCAGCCCGGCGACGATCATCTCGCGATCGGCGAAGCCGCGTCCGCGCAGATGCCGCACCAGCGCCTCCCACTCCTTGGGCGCGTAGCCGATGCCGAAGCGCTCGGTCTGGGCGGCCTCGAAGCCGCGCTGGGCCAGGAACGTGCGCCCGATCGCGCCGTCGGGGGTGGTGAGGTGCTCGGCGTAGAACTCGGCGGCGACCCGGTGCGCCTCGACCAGCCGGGCCCGCTGACCGTGGTCTTTGCGCGGGGCATAGCCGCCTTCTTCGTAGCGCAGCTCGATGCCGGCCTTGGCGGCCAGCCGCTCCAGCGTCTCGGCGAACGGCAGATGCTCGATCTTTTCGATGAACGTGATGACGTCGCCGCCCTCGCCGCAGCCGTGGCAGTACCACATGCCGCGCGTCGGGGTGACGTTGAACGAGGGGGTCTTCTCATCGTGGAACGGGCACAGGCCCTTGAGGTTGCCGCCACCGGCGTTGCTGAGCTGGAGATATTCCCCCACCACGTCGGCGATCGGCGACCGCTCGCGCACGAGCGCGATGTCCTCGTTGCGAATCCGGCCTGCCACGTCGGCGAGTCTAGTGCCGGAGCCGGACATCAACCGGCCGTTATCCCGGCTCATCCGTTCGCGCCCGAACCCAGGTGCCCTGACTCGGCGCGCCGCCACCAAATCGGCGGCGAACGGCGTCGGTCATATCACAAAACCGTGGGGTATTCCGGAGTCTCTGTACCCTGGACAGCACGCGATGCGACGCGGTGTGATCGCACATCTCTCTGCGGCGATCAACGCTGTGTCAAGGGGGTGGGACGGTGACCGACGTGGTCCTGGACCGGGTTTCCAAGGTCTACCCCGGGGGCGCCCACGCGGTGCACGATCTCCGCCTGCACGTCCGCGACGGAGAGCTCTTCGTGCTGCTCGGCCCGTCCGGATGCGGCAAGTCGACGATCCTGCGGATGATCGCCGGGCTCGAGGTGATCACTTCCGGCGAGCTGCGGCTGGGCGGCGTCTACGCCAACGACCTCGCCCCTCGTGAACGCAACGTGGCGATGGTCTTCCAAAGCGGGGCGCTTTATCCGCATCGCAGCGTACGCGGCAACCTGGCGTTCCCCCTCGAGCTGTCGCACGGCGACCCGGCCAAGACCAGGGAACGGGTGGTCGAGCTGGCTAAGGCGCTGGGCGTGGACTCCATGCTCGACCGGTTCCCCGGCACCCTGTCCGGCGGCCAGCGGCAGCGCGTCGCGATGGGCCGCGCGGTGATCAGAGAGCCGTCGATCTTCCTGATGGACGAGCCGCTGTCCAACCTCGACGCCGCCATGCGCAGCGAGCTGCGGATGGAGATCGGCGGCCTGGTGCGCTCGCTCGGCGTCACGACGCTCTACGTCACCCACGACCAGACCGAGGCGCTGACGCTCGCCGACCGGATGGCGATCCTACGCGACGGGATACTGCAGGACGTGGGGACGCCGCAGCAGCTGTACGCCGACCCGGCCACCATGTTCGTCGCCGCCTTCCTCAGCTCCCCGCCGATCAATCTGCTGCGCGCCATCGCCTACGCCGATCGCGACGAAGGCATCATCCTCGACTTCGGCACCCAGCGGCTGGTCATCCCCTGGACCGACGCACGCGCGTCCTCGTTCACGGCGGCGCACGGCTCCCCCGTCATCGTCGGCATCCGCGCGGACGCGCTGACCCCGCTCGCGGCGCCCGGCGCGCCGCTGCTGGCCGCGCCGGCGGCGCACAGCGCGACCGCCGGGCGCTCGGCTCTTCCGGCCGGCCATCCGCTGAACACCCGCCTTTCCGCGCAGTCCCGGTCCCGGTCCCGGCCCACGGCGCCACCGGCCGCGGCGGCGGAACGGCCGGCGGGCGGCGACCCCGACCCGGCCGGCCCCGGCGCCTCATCCGTCCTGTCGGTGCGGCTGCGCGAGTTTGAGTTCCACGGCCACGAGTGGCTCGCCTACGCCGAGGCGGGGATCCCGGCGATCGACTCAAGCGAGTTCGATCCTCCCGCCCGCCCCGCCGCCCCCGAACGTCCGTCGGGCGCCGGGGTCTGGGACCGGCTGCGCGGCCGCGGCGGTCATAGCGGCCGCAGTGGTCGCGGCGAAGCGGCACCGGCCGACGGCGATGGGCACGGCGCCGGCCGCCACGAGGCCGCCCACGCCGGCGGACACGGTCATCATCGCCGCGCCGACCTGCTGTTCCGGGTCTCCTCCTGCCGCGACATGGCCCCCGGCCAAGAGCTCAGGCTCGCCGTCGACCTGGACCGCATCTTCGTGTTCGGCCAAACCGGCCGCCGCCTCGACCCCGTGCGGCGCTAAGGCCGGGCCTACTTCAAGCCCGCATTGTTGATGCGGTTCTGCGGGTGGTTGACGCACGTCAACCGAGTGCGGTTTCGGATCAGCCGGTAAGGGATCGATCTTCAGGACAGATCCTGGATTGATCGTTAATCTCCTTGGCCATGCCGCGCAGACGTCGACTGATCGTGACCGTTTGGGCGCTGATTTCAGCGCTGGCACTGACCGAGGCCCGCCTGCGCGGCTGGTTTGAGTGGTCCCAGACGAGTCTGGAGCGGGTCGGCCACGAACAAGGCGGGATCCAAGACGGGCAGCGCGCCACGATCGTCGGGGCCAGTGACGTTTGGCCGGGGGATACGGCCCTGAGCCATTTTGTGCTGGTGGTCGTCACCTTGATCGTTACCGGCTGCGCCGTGTACCTCGGCGTAGGCGGGCTCGACGCGCGGCGCGGCGCCGCGGCGGCCTTCGTGCTGGGCTGGGGGGCGTACGCGCTGGCCGCCTCGGCCGGCGAGACAGTGTTGATGCAGGCCGCAGGCAGCTTTACGTTTTTTGGCTACGCGCCGCTGAACGGCGCCGGGGCGCTTGTCCTCGGTTTGTCCACGGCCTTCGCCGGCTACGGAATCCTCCTGGGCTGGCTCGTGGCGCTGGTAGCGCTCGTCGCCTTTCGCCGCACCCGCCCGTCGGACTGATCGGCGACTGCCGGGCAGACAGTCCTGCCGGGTTCGCCCAGGCAGCGGTCAGCTCGGTGCGATGTCCGACAGCGCCACCTTGGGGTCGGTGAGCCGGGCCACCTCGACCGGCCGGGCGGAGCGGATCAGCGCCTGGATGTCGTCGGTGACGTCCCAGACGTTGACGTTCATCCCGGCGACGACGCGGCCGCCGGACAGCCAGAACGCGATGTATTCCCCGCTCGAGACGTCGCCCCGGTAGACGACCTCGTCGTACTCGCCGGGCTCGGGCACGCCGGCGGCCTCCATACCGAGCTCGTACTGGTCGGTGAAGAAGTAGGGGATCCGGTCGTAGACCACGTCCTGGCCGAGCATCGCCCGGGCCGCGACCGGCCCGCCGTCCAGCGCGTTGGACCAGTGCTCGACCCTGATCCGGCGGCCGAGCAGCGGGTGCTGGAAGTTGGCCACGTCGCCCGCGGCGTAGACGTCGGGGTCGGAGGTGCGCAGCGAGGAGTCGACGACGATGCCGTTGTCGACCTCAAGACCGGCGGCCTCGGCGAGCCCGGTGTTGGGGACCACGCCGATCCCGACGATGACGAGGTCGGCGGGCAGCTCGCGGTCGCCGGTCGTGACCACGCCGCTCAGCCGTCCGGAGCCGCGAACCTCGGAAACCCCCTCGCCCAGCACGAACTCGACGCCGTGCCGACGGTGCAGGTCGGCGAACGACTCGCCGAGCTCGGGACCGAGGTGCCGGTAGAGCGGGGTCGGATCCGGCTCGACGACCGTCACCTCGTTGCCGTACTCCCGCGCGGCCGCGGCCGCCTCGAGCCCGATCCAGCCGGCCCCGACGACCACGACGCGCTTGTCGCCGGGGCGCAGGGCCTCCTGTAGCGCCATCCCGTCGCCCATGGTGCGCACGTAGTGGACGCCGGTGAGGTCGGCGCCGGGCGTGGCCAATCGCCTGGGCGAGGCGCCCGTCGTCAGCAGCAGCTTGTCGTAGCCGAGCCGCCTGCCGTCGGCGAGCCGGACCTCGTGCGCCGAACGGTCGATGCCGACCGCCGCCACGCCGAGCAGCAGCTCGACGTCGTTGTCGGCATACCAGCCCTCCTCGTGGACGTACGCCCCGCTCCTTTCCTCCTTGCCGAGCAGGTATCCCTTGGTCAGCGGAGGCCGCTCGTACGGTCGTTCGCTCTCCGCGCCGACGAGCACGACACGGCCGGAAAAGCCCTCCGCGCGCAGCGTCTCGGCCGCCTTGGCCCCAGCCAGGCTCGCACCGACGATGACCTGCGTCTCCTCGCTGGGCATGAGAATCCTCCTGATACGGCGGGGGTCACACCGGTCACTTGGTCCTGCCCATCCCAGCAGCGTCGGGAGCCTACGGCAAGTATCCAGATTTCACCCGCGCGAAATCGCATGATGCCACGCCGTCGCCGACGTGTCGGTGAGCGACGCGACCTGATCGACGACGACGCGCAGCCGGGCCGCGTCGGTCGGAGCGGCCTTGAACGCGGCCTGGAACACCGGCTCAAGCGAGTCGGGCGCGCGGTCGGCCAGCGCGTGCACCAGCTCTGTGATCACCTCGCGCTGCCTGGCCTGGGTCTGCGTATGGCTGGCCCGCCCCATCACGTAATGCGCGGCGATCCCCTTGAGCACGGCGCACTCCAGCCGTTCGGCCCGCGGCACGATCAGGTCGGCGGCATAGCGGGTGAGCGGACCGCCGCCGTACGCCTCGCGGGTGGCCTGTTCGGCCGCGCGGCACAGCCGCCCGATCAGCCCGCTGGTGAGGTTCTTCAGCGCGGCCAGCCCGCGCTGGGAGCCGTCGTAGTGGCGCGGCCAGTACGGCTCGGCCCGCAACATTTGGAACCGCTCCTCAAGCTCGGCCGGCTCGGCGGCGCAATACCACCGGGCGGCGACCAAGCAGACCGCGCGCAGCTCGGCCCGATCGGCGAGCTGGGCCAGCCGGACGTGCCCGGCGATCAGCGCGTCCTCCAGATCGTGCACGGAGTAGGCGACATCATCGGACCAGTCCATCACCTGCGCCTCGAAGCACGTCCGCGCGATCGGGGCGCGCTCGCGCACCCAGGCGGCGACGCCGGCGTCGTCGTCGTAGATCCCGAACTTGCCCGCGGCGCCGGCTCGGTCTCCGCGTCCGTCTCCGTCTCCGCGTACGTCTGCGTGTCTGTCTGCGCGTCCGCCTCCGGATGCGCCATCGGATGCGCCGTCCCGCCACGGGTATTTCATCGCCGCGTCGAGCGTGGCCCGGGTCAGGTTGAGCCCCACGCTGCGCCCATGCAGCGGCGGACCGTCGGGCGCGAACGACTTGGGCTCCAGCCTGGTCAGGATGCGCAGGCTCTGTGCGTTGCCCTCGAACCCGCCGCAGCCGGCGGCGAGCGCGGCGAGGGTGGCCTCGCCGTTGTGCCCGAACGGGGGGTGGCCGATGTCGTGCGCAAGGCAGGCCGCCTCCACCAGGTCGGGGTCGCAGCCGAAGGTCTTGCCCAGCTCGCGGCCCACCTGCGCGCACTCAAGCGAGTGGGTCAGCCGGGTGCGCGGGCTGTGCGGGCTGTGCGGGCCGTGCGGCCCGCCGGCACCCGCCTCGAACACCTGTGTCTTGGCGGCCAACCGGCGTAGCGCCGCGCTGTGCAGCACTCGTGCCCGGTCGCGCTCGAACGCCGTGCGGCCGGGCCGCTTGGACGGCTCCGGCGCCCATCGTTCCCGGTCATGTGCCTCATAGGTCATGGTGGGAGCGAGCCTACGGCCGGCGGCGGACATTCGGAGGTCGCCGTCCTGAATGCGGGATAGATCCCGTATTGTCGTTGCGCGCCTTAGCCCCTCACGCGCCCTATGGCCGGACTCCCCGGCCGTCCGCCACGAAACAGGACGTACATCACGATAACGACGACTTTTCGCGCCCTGCTGGCGATCGCCCTTCTCGTCGGCTTTTACGTTCTCGTCGGCACGGTCATCGCCGCGACCGTCGCGTTTGACGTGCTGGCGATCCGGCATCCGAACGCCGGCGCCATCAAGCTGGCCGTTGCGACCGTACGGGCCTTCCTCGCCCGCTACGGCGTCGCCGACTCACATCGCCCGGCCCGGCTCCCCCAGCCCGACGTCACCGGTCAGCCAGCAGGCGGCCGGCGGTGACGTACCAAAGGTAGCCCCCGGTCTCGCGGACGATGTAGTGGAACTGGGTGTCGCGCGTCTGCACGCTCGGGCCGCTGCGCGTCGGTGAGACCGCGGCGTCGATGCCGTTGTCCGCGGCCATCCTGCGCGAGCGCAGGCTGTGCCAGGGGTCGGTGACGATCACGCCGGACTGCCAGTGCAGCTGCCGGTACCTGCGACCGACGGCCTCCAGGCTGGTCTGCGTGTCATAGCCGGCCGAGACCGCGATCAGTTTGCTTTTCGGGACCCCACGCGCGGCCAGCCAGCGCCGCCCCGCCACCGCCTCGGTGTAGTTGTCCCCCGGCCGCTTACCGCCGACGGTGACGATGGCCGGCGCGACGCCCCGGTTGTAGAGCCTGAGGGCGTGCACGAGCCGCCATTCGAGGGTCGGCGAGGGCCGGCCGTTGTACTGCGCCGCTCCCAGGACGATGATCGCGTCCGACTTCGGATGGGAGTCCTGGCGCGCGGCGTACCACACCCGCGCGGCCACGACGAGGGGAACCAGCATGATCAGCGCGATGATCAGGAGCAGCAGACGCAGCATCCACCGTGCCCGGCCGCCGCGCCGTTGTTTGTCTCCGCCCTGATCCGCTTGCTCCTTAGGTCGCGGGGACTCGGGCAGCCCGATCTCCAACGTCATCGTGTCCACCACGTTACGTGAGACGCCACGTCCGGCGTCACAAGTTCGCCTCAGCCGACCGCGTGTCCCCTTTTTTCACCTCTCCGCCCGCTCCGCTCCGCCATGTTCACGGTGTGCGGAGCGGGCGGGCGACGGTCGATCAGGGGGTGATCAGGGTGGTCAGGGGGATCAGCGGCTGTCGCTGCCGACGGTCTCGATCGCGGCGCGCGCCGCCTCGAGCCGCGCGACCGGGATGCGGAACGGCGAGCACGACACGTAATCGAGGCCGACCTCGTGGAAGAAGTGCACCGACTGCGGGTCGCCACCGTGCTCGCCGCAGATGCCGAGCTGGATGTCGGGCCGGGTCTTGCGACCCTCCCGCACGGCGATCTCGACGAGCCGGCCCACGCCCGCCCGGTCGATGGTCTCGAACGGCGACTCACCGAAGATGCCGAGCTCGAGGTAGCGGCTGAAGAACGCGGCCTCCACGTCGTCGCGCGAAAAGCCCCAGGCGGTTTGGGTGAGGTCGTTGGTACCGAAGGAGAAAAACTCGGCCGCCTCGGCGATCTGCCCGGCCGTGAGCGCCGCCCTGGGCAACTCGATCATGGTGCCGATGAGGGCCTCAGCGCCGACCTCGCGCAGCACCCGCTCGGCCTCCTCGCGGGTGAACTCCAGCTCCTGGACGGCCCCGACCAGGGGGATCATGATCTCGGGGTGCGGGTCCTTACCCCGCGCCTTCAGCTCGGCCGCGGCCTCGGCGATCGCCTTGACCTGCATCGCGAACAGCCCGGGGATCACCAGGCCGAGGCGCACGCCGCGCAGCCCGAGCATCGGGTTCTGCTCGTGGAGGCGGTGCACGGCCTCGAGCAGCTTGCGGTCCTTCGGGTCGGCGTCGTCACCGGCGAGGGCGACCCGTACCGAAAGATCCGTGATGTCGGGCAGGAACTCGTGCAGCGGCGGGTCGATCAGCCGGATCGTCACCGGCAGCCCGTCCATCGCCTCCAGGATGCCGATGAAGTCGCCCTTTTGCAGCGGCGCAAGCGCGTCGAGCGCCGCCTGCCGCTGCTCGTCGGATTCGGCGAGGACGAGGTCTTCGACCAGCTGGCGCCGCTCGCCGAGGAACATGTGCTCGGTGCGGGTCAGGCCGATGCCCTGCGCGCCGAACCGGCGGGCGCGGGCCGAGTCCTCAGGGGTGTCGGCGTTGGCCCACACGCCGAGGCGGCGCCGTTCGTCGGCGTGGCTCATGATGCGGTGGACGGCGGCCACCAGCTCGTCGCTCTCCGGCGGCAGCTCGCCCTCGAAGTACTTCACGACCGGCGAGTCGACGACCGGCACCTCGCCGAGGTAGACCCGGCCGACCGTACCGTCGATGGAGATCACGTCACCCTCGGAGACGGTCACGCCGTCCGGCGCGGTGAAGCGCCGCGCCCGGACGTCGACGTCGAGCTCCTCGGCGCCGCACACGCAGGTCTTGCCCATGCCACGGGCGACGACGGCGGCGTGGGAGGTCTTGCCGCCGCGCGATGTCAAGATGCCCTGGGCGGCGATCATGCCGTCGAGGTCGTCGGGGTTGGTCTCCCGCCGGACGAGGATCACGGCCTCGCCCTTGCCGGCCAGCTCAACGGCCCGGGCCGAGGAGAATACCGCCTTGCCGACGGCCGCGCCTGGCGAGGCGTTCATGCCCTTGGCCACCAGCTTCTTGTCGGCGGACTCGTCGAAGGCCGGGAACATCAGCCGGGCCAGCTGGTCGCCGGTGACCCGGTTGACCGCCTCGTCCATGTCGATGAGGCCCTGGTCGACGAGCTGTGTGGCGATGCGGAAGGCCGCCGCCGCCGTCCGCTTGCCCACCCGGGTCTGCAGCATCCACAGCTTGCCGCGCTCGATGGTGAACTCGATGTCGCACAGGTCGCGGTAGTGCGTCTCCAGCGTCTCCATGATCTGGAGCAGC
>CALAED010000124.1 GCA_937891035.1 uncultured Thermomonosporaceae bacterium
TCAAAAAACGGACACCCACCGACAAACCCGCAACCACGAGCCCGACCGGGGCAACTCGTTTAACTTACCAGAGCCGCAGTCGCGATCCGACCAACTTCTGAATGCGAAGGTGCAGACACGAGACCGTGCTCCGACACCCGACCATACAGATAGTGAAATAACCATCCATGTGGTTCGGATTGACCCTCGGGCCGGCCGCCACCTGGCGTCCTGCATCCCCTTCAGGCCTGCCACTCCAGTTTACACGGATCCGCTACCGCTCGATCCACGCTTTCCCGAAGTCTGCCCCGTCCGTGTAGGCGTCCATCGGGCGCCACGCCGGCCAGCGCGAAGTGCACGTTAGGCGCAAATCGCAATCGCGGTCAAATCGCACTCGGGTCGACGCCCTGACCAGGTTCGTCGAGCCGATGACGGCGCCACAGCGGCCGCCCCCACGTGGACGACAGGTCGGACACAGCCGCCCACCACCACCCGTCGCCGATACGCCTGGGCCGCACCGCTCCGGGGCCGGATCGCGCCGTCTTATGGATCCCGCCCCAAGAGCGAGACGGAACCGGCGACCGGCCTAGGCCGACACGCGGCACTGGCTCACCCGGCGGACCTTGAACCAGCCACGCTCGCCATGATGGTGAACGTGCTCAGCGCGATCGTCGCCTATCTCACCTGTCCAGTCTGCGGGGCGGACCTCACCTTGGGGCGCGGGTCGGTAAGTTGTGCGAACAACCATTCGTTCGACGTCGCCCGGCAGGGATACATCAACCTTCTCCCCGGAGGTGCTCACGCCGGGACGGCGGACACGGCCGCGATGGTGGAGGCGCGGGCCGCATTTGTCGCCGAAGGGCACTTCGCCTCTTTCGCGGCTCTGCTCGCCGACCATGTGGCCGCCGCCACCGGCCCGTCCTTCGGTCTTGAAAGCGGTTCTCCGTTGATCGTTGACGCGGGCGCCGGCACCGGATATCACCTGACGGCCGCGCTCGGCCGATGCCCGTCCGCCGTGGGCATGGCTATCGATATCTCCAAGTTCGCCGCACGCAGGGCGGCCCGGGCACATCCTCAGATCGGTGCCGTGGTGGCGGATTTGTGGGGTCGGCTACCCGTACGATCCGGCGCCGCCTCCGCGATCCTCAATGTCTTCGCACCGCGCAACCCGGGGGAATTCCGCCGGATATTGCGACCGGACGGCTCACTCCTCGTCGTCTCCCCCACCGCCCGGCATCTCCAGGAGGTGGTACGTCCACTCCAGTTGCTGTCCGTCGACGACGACAAGACCCGGCAGGTCGACTCCGTGCTCGGTGACCTCTTCGACCTCGTTGACCGCACCGAGCACGAGACCGGCCTGCTGCTCCCCCATCTAGCGGTCGAGGCGCTCGTGCGCATGGGACCGAGTTCCCGGCACCACAGCTCCGCGGACATCCGCGATCGGGTGGCCGGCCTCGCCGATCCCGTCCCTGTGACCGCCTCGTTCACGCTGTCGATCTATCGGCCTACCGGATAACGAGGATCCAGCCGACCTGCCCAAAAATGACCGGCGCTCAGAGGCGGTCAGCGCGTCGCGTCGCGCGGGGGCGGAACGGCGAGCGCCACCGGTGACCGTCCTCCACAGACCGCTCTCCACAGACCGCGCTCTCGCGGACGGCTCTCGATCTCCGGCGTCCATATCCAGTGGATCCGGCCGGCGGACGGCCCCGGGCAGCCTCACCGCTCCGTCAGCTCTGGCCCTGCTCGGCGACGCGCTTGCGGAGATCGTCCATGTCCAGCCCCCGCACCTGCTCGATCACGTTCTCCAGTACGGGCTCGGGCAGTGCACCCGGCTCGGCGAAGACGATGATCCCGTCCCTGATCGCCATCAGCGTCGGAATGGATGCGATGCCGAACCGCTCGGACAGCTCCTGCTCGGCTTCGGTGTCGACCTTGGCGAACACGATGTCCGGGTGACGCTCGGCGGCTCGCTCGAAGATCGGGGCGAACATCCGGCACGGCCCGCACCACGCCGCCCAAAAGTCCACGAGAACGATGCCTTCCCGCTGGGCGACATCGTCGAAGGTCTTCGCGGTCAGGGTCGTCGTCATGTCTCACGTCTCCTCTTCGTTCCGGCGGCTAGAGCGGTGAACGAACCCCGGATATTCCCCGCCGCTCCCCGGGACGGCCGCCCCGCCGACTCCGCCGGCGGAGGCCGAGACATACCATGGTCGTATCAGCAGAGTGCGCCGATCTCGCGACACTCCGATGGCGCCGAGCCCGCGCCCGCTTTCTTACGATGCCGTAGTGAGACCGAACGGCGGGAATCACAGATCCGTAATTAGCGTTTGAAGCTTTGAGAGTAGTTCAACGCACCGGAGAAGGGTCAGGATGGCTGCGACCGGCCGCATGACGGAGACGCTGGACAAGGACCTTGTCGGCGCCTACCTGGACGCTATCGGCCGTACTCCGCTCCTCGACGCAGAGCACGAGGTTGAGCTGTCGAAAGCGATCGAGGCGGGGCTGTATGCGCAACAGTTGCTCGACGAGGGCCCGGTGCCCACGGGCATCGCCCGGGACGAGCTCGGCGAGCTCGTCGAGCAAGGCCTGCGCGCCAAACAGCGCTTTGTCGAGGCCAACTTGCGCCTCGTCGTATCGATCGCGCGCAAGTACCCCACCGATGCCCTCCCCTTCATCGACCTGATCCAGGAGGGCAACCTGGGTTTGATGCGCGCCGTGGAGAAGTTCGACTACCGTCGCGGGTACAAGTTCTCGACGTATGCGACCTGGTGGATCCGGCAGGCCATCGGGCGCGGTCTCAGCCATACCGCCCGGGCGATCCGGCTTCCGGTGCACGTCGAGGAGGAGCTGTCCCGGCTGCGCCGGACCGAGCGCACGCTCAGCCGCGATCTCGGCCGCGAGCCCACCGGCGATGAGCTGGCCACCGCCATGGGCGTGGCACCCGAGCACGTGGCCGATCTGCTGCGCTGGCGGCGGGATCCGGCCAGCCTGGACGCCTCGGTCGACGAGGCCGGGGAGACCGCGATGGGGGACCTGCTCGAAGACACCGAGACGGTCGACCCGGAGAGCGAGGTTCTCGCGCTGGACGATCTCGCCGGCCTCGACCGGCTGCTGCGCCAGTTGCCGCCCCGCGAGGCCGACATCGTACGGGCCAGGTTCGGCCTCGATGACGGTGAGCCGCTCTCGTACGCCCAGATCGGCGCCCGCTACGGGCTTAGCCACAACCGCGTCCGGCAGATCACCGACCGGTCGCTTCGGCGGCTGCGCCAGTTCGCCGCCGAAACCGAGCTTTCTCGGCACGGCGACCGCGCCGCCGCCTGACCCAGCGGGCGCCCGCGCCCCGGCCGGCCACCGGCCACCGAGCCCGGCAGATGGCCCGCCCTGACCGCATCAAGCCGACCCAGCCGCGGCGCGATCCCCAGCGCACGCAGCGCACGGAACGCGGCCGGCTGAGCGCGCGACCGGCCCGAGCGCGACTGCCTCCGGCGAAGCCGGATCGGGCTGCTTCTTGCTGCTGCGGGACGATCCGCCTTCTTCCCGCGACTTGCCGCGACTTTTCCGCCCTCTTGCTCACGCGACTCGGATGTCCGGCAGCGTACGCACACGTGCCGGTGCGGCCGCCATCGAGGGTGTCCTAGCCTTGCGTCTGTGAGCACACAGTCCGCCCTCCTCCGCGACATCGACGCCTGGCGCGACCTGTTCGCCGCCCAGCAACCCGACTGGCCGGACACGGCCGAGGTGCGCGCCGTCACCGCCGAGCTTGCGGCGCTGCCGCCCCTCGTCTTCGCCGGTGAGTGTGACCAGCTCAAGCAGCGGCTGGCCGCCGTAGCCAGGGGCGAGGCCTTCGTCTTGCAGGGCGGCGACTGCGCCGAGACCTTCGCCGGGTCGACGGCCGACGCCGTACGCAACAAGCTCAAGACCCTGCTGCAGATGGCGGTCGTGCTCACCTACGCGGCGAGCGTCCCGGTAGTCAAGATCGGCCGGCTGGCCGGGCAGTTCGCCAAACCGCGCTCCCGGCCCACCGAGGTACGGGACGGCGTTGAGCTGCCCGCCTATCGCGGCGACGCCGTGAACGGTTTCGACTTCACCCCGGAGGCGCGCCGGCCCGACCCGCGCCGGCTACTGCGGGCCTACCATTGCTCCGCCGTCACCCTCAATCTCTGCCGGGCGTTCACGACCGGCGGCTACGCCGACCTGCGCCAGGTGCACGCATGGAACCAGGACTTCGTGGCGAACAGCCCGGCCGGCCGCCGCTACGAGCAGCTGGCCGGCGAGATCGACCGTGCGCTTTCCTTCATGTTGGCGTGCGGCGCCGACCCGGAGGAGCTGCACGGCGTGGAGCTGTACTCCAGCCACGAGGCGCTGCTTCTGGAGTACGAACGGGCGCTGACCCGCATCGACACCCGGAGCGGGCTTCCGTACGACGTCTCGGCGCACTTGGTGTGGATCGGCGAGCGCACTCGGGCCCTGGACGGCGCGCACGTGGAGTTCTTCCGCCACATCCGCAACCCGATCGGGGTCAAGCTCGGTCCCCCCACCACCTCCATCCCGACCACGAGCCCGGCCGGCTCACCTTCATCACCCGGATGGGCGCGGGCAAGATCCGGGACGTGCTGCCGCCGCTCGTCGAGAAGGTCACCCAGCGTGGCTCGCCGGTCGCCTGGGTCTGTGACCCGATGCATGGCAACACGTTCGAGGCGCCGAGCGGACACAAGACCCGCCGGTTCGATGACGTCCTCGACGAGGTGGCCGGGTTCTTCGAGGTCCATCGCGCGCTCGGCACCCACCCCGGCGGCATCCACATCGAGTTCACCGGCGACGATGTGACCGAATGCGTCGGCGGCGGCCACGAGATCGTCGAAGGCGACCTCTACCAGCGCTACGAGACCGCATGCGACCCGCGACTCAACCGCCGCCAGTCGCTCGACCTGGCGTTCATGGTGGCCGAGATGTACCGGCGCCAGCACTGATCTCGGCCCACACCACCTTGCCGCCGGGCAGCAGGTCGGCGCCCCACGCGCTGGCGTAGTGGTCGACGATGAGCAGACCGCGGTGCTCTTCCTCTTCGAGCCTCGGGACGCTCAGCCTGGGCAGCTGGCTGGCCCGATCGCGCACCTCGACGCGCACGCCGGCGGGCCGGCGCACCAGCCGCACCTCGAGCGGCGTCCTGGCGTGCCGTACCGCGTTGGCGACGAGCTCGGCCACGATCGCCATGACGGGCTCTTCCTGGTCTCCCAACGACCATCTGCGCAACGTGCGCACCACCAAGCCGCGCGCCCGCACGACCGCTTCCGTTTGGGGGGCGGCGTGCAGCGTCGACTCGGTCATGATCACCCCTCGGCCGAGTCTCCCGCGGAAGACTCACCGATGAGGAATCTGTCCAACCCGGTGGTGCGCAGCACATTTTCCACGCGTCCGCGCGCCCCGGCGACGGTCACCGTCACGTCCCTCGCCCGCGCCTGTTTGTACGCCCGGACCAGGACGTTGAGCCCCGAGGAGTCGCAAAAGTCGACCCAGGTGAGGTCGACCACGATATGTCGTTCCCCCGCGTCCAGCAGCCCGCCGAGGCAGTCGCGCAGCTCATCGGAGGAATGCAGATCGATCGAGCCGCGCGCCGACACTGTCACCTGCTCGTCATGTCGAGTCGTCTGCAAGGCAAGACCCACACGGTCACCCTAACCCGGATCGCGGACTATCACCCGGCGCGTAGCACGATCAACGCGACGTCGTCA
This sequence comes from uncultured Thermomonosporaceae bacterium, assembly GCA_937891035.1. Lineage (GTDB taxonomy): Bacteria > Actinomycetota > Actinomycetes > Streptosporangiales > Streptosporangiaceae > CALAED01. The sequence continues at coordinate 5,712 of CALAED010000124.1, forward strand.
TTGGACGGGTTCGACCCGAACTCGCGAACCGCCCGCTGGACGCCCGCCGCCACGGCGCCGGCACTCATCCCTGTGAAGGAGCCGAGCAGTCGCTCCAGACCCTGCCCGTCACCAAGCATGCGATTGCCCTCGCGGCGTTCGGTGACCCCGTCGGTGACGCACAACAGCAGCTGGCCCGGCTCCAGTGCGAGCCGTTTCGCACGGAAGTCGATGCCGTCTTCGAAGACGCCGAGCAACGGCTGCGGTTCGATGACGCCGTCGACCCGCCCGTCCGGATGCAACAGCAACGGCGGCGGATGGCCGGCCGAGACCACCTCCAGATGCATGCCGCCACGTTCGTCCATGCTGATCTCGCCGTGCAGCAAGGTGAGCAGGCGGGCGCGCGGGCCCTCGGCCAGGATGAGCCGGTTCAGCCTCGTCAGTACGTCCGGCACCGGCAACCCCTCGCCGGCGAGGATGCGCAGCGCGTACCTGGCCAGCCCGGTCACCGCCGCCGCCTCGGGGCCGGTGCCGCACACGTCGCCGATGGCGAACCGCCACCGCGCCCATCCGGTGGGATCGGGCTCGCTTTCGAACAGGTCGTAGAAGTCTCCGCCGACCTCGCTGCGCTGGCCGGCCGGCTCGTACACGACGGCGACGTCCAGCCCCGGAATGTCGGGCAGTTCCGGGGGCAGCAGGCTGCGCTGCAACGCGCGGCTCATGGACGTCTGCGCGGTGTAGAGCCGGGCGTTGTCGATCGCCAGGGCGGCCCGGCGGCTCAACTCGTCGGCGAGATCAAGGATGCCGCTGTCGAATCTGTCGCCGCCCGGCCGCCCGATGACCATCATGCCGATCCGGCGGCCGCGGGCGACCAGCGGGAACGCGTACACCTCGTCGGAGGATCCACTGGGCAGCAGACCGTGCCAGGGACCCGGATCTTCGACCGGCGGGCCGAGCGCGACATGGGCGAGTTGCTCGCGCAGGGCGTCGGCCTTGTTCTCGTCCATGTGCCAGATGTACCGGGGGCGGGCCGCACCGACCTCATCCACCGCGTACACAGCACACCAGGCCGCCAGCCGTGGTACGACGAGCTGCGCGAGCAGCGCCATCGTCCGTTCCTGATCGAGCGTGCCGGCCAGCAGGTCGCTCGCCTCGGCGATGAACGCCAGCCAGCCCCGCAGATCCGACGGCACACCCTCGCCGAGCCGCCCGGCGGCCACGTCCGGCGGCTGGATGCGCGGCGGCACGGCGGCGGTGGTGGATCCGTTATCCGGATCGGCCCGGGCCGTGTTGCCGGTGTTGCCTGCGCCGGACGCCGCGTCGGCCCGGGTGTTCGGCAGGCGGAACCAGACGCTCTTGGCGGTGCGCTCGTACGTCACACCCCACGAAGCCGCGAGCCTGGCGGTCGAAGGCAGACCTCTGCCGCTGGTGGCACCGACGCCCGGCATCGCGATCGCCCGGGCCGGATGCCGGTCGCGCACCTCGATGTGGACCTGGTCTTCTTCGAGCCGGCAGCACACCTCGAAGGCCGTACCGGCATAGGTGATCGCGTTGGTGGCGAGTTCGCTGGTGGCGAGGATGGCATCGTCGGCGATCTCGGCGAGGTCCCACTCGTCCAGGACCTTGCCGACAAAACGGCGCGCGGCGCCGACCGATGTGGCCGCCGCAGGGAAATCGGCGGTGACGATGAGTCCTTGCAACACCCTGTCCCTGGTTTCGAAGCGGTGATGCGGATCGGTGACATCGTGACAGACTGCTGTGAACGGCCCAAGCAGGCCCTAACCCCGCTGACGCGTGGGCCGTGCGTCTGGAGGAAAGCCTATGCCTCGTACCGCATCCCGTCTGCGGTCCGCATCGAACGTGGAGCCCGACACTACTCCGCGATACAGCGACGCGGACCTCGCGCCGCTGCTCGACGCCCTCGCGGCACTGCGCGATGGCGACTTTCGCACCGAGGCGGCGCCGGCGGGTGGCGACGGCTCCATCGCGGAAGCCGCCGAGATGGTGGAGGACATCCGAGAGCGGGGCCGTCACCTTTTTGGCGAGCTTAGCCGAGTACGCCGGGAAATCGGCCGGGAAGGCCACCTCGACGAACGCCTCGTCGCCGGGTCGGGCACGGGCGCCTGGACGTCCGGCGTGGACGCCGCCAACTCCCTGCTCGACGCCTTGACCGGGCCGGCGAACGCGATGGCGCGGGTCGTCGAGGCCGTCGCCGCCGGCGATCTGGGCCAGCGGGTCGATCTGCGCGTCGACGGGCGGCCGCTGCGCGGTGAGCTGCTGCGCATGGGCCGCTCGGTGAACCACATGGTGGACCAGCTCGACATGTTCACCTCAGAGGTCACGCAGGTGGCGCGGGAGGTCGGTACCGAGGGTCGGCTGGGCGGGCAGGCCCCCGCGCGCGGCATGTCCGGCCGGTGGCGCGACGTCACCAGCGCGGTCAACACGATGGCGGGCCGGCTCACCGCGCAGGTCCGCGACATCGCCGCCGTGACGACGGCCGTGGCCAAGGGCGACCTAACCCGCAAGGTCACCGTCGAGGCCGCGGGCGAGCTGCAAGAGCTCAAGCTCACCGTGAACACGATGGTCGACCAGCTGTCGGCCTTCGCCGACGAGGTCACCCGCGTCGCCCGCGAGGTCGGCACCGAAGGCCGCCTCGGCGGCACCGCCCAGGTCGGCGGCATCAGCGGGGTATGGAAGGACCTGACGGACAACGTCAACGGCATGGCCTCCAACCTGACCTCGCAGGTCCGCAACATCGCCCAGGTGGCCACCGCCGTGGCCAGGGGCGACCTGAGCCGCAAGATCACCGTCGACGCGCAAGGCGAGATCCTCGAGCTCAAGGACACCCTCAACACGATGGTCGACCAGCTGTCGGCCTTCGCCGACGAGGTCACCCGCGTCGCCCGCGAGGTCGGCACCGAAGGCCGCCTCGGCGGCACCGCCCAGGTCAGCGGGGTCAGCGGGGTATGGAAGGACCTCACCGACAACGTCAACGCGATGGCGACCAACCTCACATACCAGGTTCGCAACATCGCCCAGGTGACGAAGGCGGTCGCGCACGGCGACCTGAGCAAAAAGATCACGGTCGACGCGCAGGGCGAGATCCTTGAACTCAAGGACACCGTGAACACGATGGTCGACCAGCTGTCGGCCTTCGCCGACGAGGTCACCCGCGTCGCCCGCGAGGTCGGCACCGAAGGCCGCCTCGGCGGCACCGCCCAGGTCGGCGGCATCAGCGGGGTATGGAAGGACCTGACGGACAACGTCAACGGCATGGCCTCCAACCTGACCTCGCAGGTCCGCAACATCGCCCAGGTGGCCACCGCCGTGGCCAGGGGCGACCTGAGCCGCAAGATCACGGTTGATGCGCAGGGCGAGATCCGCGAGCTGAAGGAGACCATCAACACGATGGTCGAGACGCTGTCGGCCTTCGCCGACGAAGTCACCCGCGTCGCCCGCGAGGTCGGCACCGAAGGCCGCCTTGGCGGCCAGGCCAACGTGCGCGGTGTCTCCGGGGTGTGGAAGGACCTCACCGACAACGTCAACGGCATGGCGAACAACCTGACTCGCCAGGTCCGCAACATCGCTCAAGTCACCACCGCCGTCGCGCACGGCGACCTGACCAAGAAGATCGACGTCGAGGCGCGCGGCGAGATCCTCGCCCTCAAGACGACGATCAACACGATGGTCGACACGCTCTCGGCGTTCTCCTCGGAGGTCACCCGCGTGGCGCGCGAGGTGGGCAGCGAGGGCCGCCTCGGCGGTCAGGCCGAGGTCGAGGGGGTCTCCGGCACCTGGAAGCGGCTCACGCAAAGCGTCAACGAGCTGGCGAGCAACCTCACCACACAGGTGCGTGCCATCGCCGACGTGGCCAGCGGCGTGGCCCGCGGTGACCTCACCCGGTCGATCACGGTGGACGCGCGCGGCGAGGTGGCCGAGCTCAAAGACAACATCAATCTGATGGTCGCCAACCTGCGCGAGACCACCAGGGCCAACCAAGAGCAGGACTGGCTGAAGTCCAACCTGGCCCGCATCGGCGGCCTCATGCAGGGACACCGCGACCTGCTGCAGGTGGCCCAGCTCATCATGAGCGAGCTGACTCCGACCGTGTCCGCTCACTACGGCGCCTTCTACCTCGCCCAGCGGGTCGACAGCGAGGTCGAGCTGGTGCTCAAGGCCGGGTACGGCATCCGCAGGGGGGCCAGGGAGTCGGTGGGGTTCCGGCTGGGCGAAAGCCTCGTCGGCCAAAGCGCGCTGGAACGCCGCACCATCCTTATCACCGGCGCCCCCGGCGACTACGTGAAGATCAGTTCTGGTCTCGGCGAGTCGGCCCCGGTGAACGTGATCGTCATTCCGATATTGTTCGAAGATCAGGTGCTGGGCGCCATCGAGCTGGCCTCGTTCAACCCGTTCAGCGACATCCAACTGGCGTTCTTCGGTCAGTTCGCCGAGACGATCGGCGTCACGATCAACGCCATCCTGGCCAACTCGCGCACCGAGGCGCTGCTCGCC
>CALAED010000125.1 GCA_937891035.1 uncultured Thermomonosporaceae bacterium
GACAGGGTGAGGTCGCCCTGCACGACGACGCCACCGGCCAGCAGCCGGTCGAGCAGATCCACGAGCGCAACTCGCTCCGGCGGGAGCCTGCCTTGTTCGGCCGGCGGGCCGCCGCGGGCGGGCTGGATGTGGGCCGGTTGGATCTCGCGGGCGGGTTGGATCTCGCGGGCGGGTTGGATGGTCATGGAGTTTCCAAGATGGCGAACGAGTAGGGCGCCCACGGACCGGTGACGTGCAGGTCGACGTCCGGCGTGCGAAGCGACTCGACGGCCGCCGCGAACTCCTCGCCGCGGTCCTCATCGACCAGGTACGCGCCGTTGAGCACCATCCACTCGCTGCGGCCCGACAACTGCGGGTCCTGCGGGGGATGCCGGCGGCTCGCCACCGCGATGCCGCCCAGCGTCGCGTCGATCTGCTCGGCTCGTGCGAGCGCCCGGCGGCGGGCGTCCTCGCGACCGCGCAGGCTGGACCGGCGGCGTTGCAGGTACGCGGTGCCGGCGCCGCGCCGCTCGGTCCCGGCGCCGGCCGTGCCGCCGGGTTGGTCCGTGTCGTTTCCGCCGTTTTGGTCGTCGGGTCGGCCACTGGCGGCGTAGAGCTTGACGCCCCATTCGGCGCGTCCGGTGATGCCGTCGAGTACGCCCTCGAACTCGCCGGCCCGCTCGCCGAGCATGTGCCGTACGTGATCGTCACCGCGGTAGACGGTCACCAGCCGTACGGGGGCGGTGGGCGCCGTCCGCGCCACCGCCTCCACGACCTCGTGGTGCGCCCGCGCCGTGACCTCGAGCCAGGCGAGATCCTCGAGGTTGCGGCGCAGCGCGTCCTCGTCGAACTGTTCCAGCGGGACCGTGCTCACGTACGCGCGCAGACCCGCCTGGGTCACGACCCGTACATCGGTCCCGGCCACACCGGTCAACTCCGGCGTCGTGCCGCCGCCGGTATCGCGGGTGATGGCATAGAGATACGTCGCCGACTCAGCCATGCCGTCCCTCCTCTACCGCGCGGTGCCCATCGCCTTGCTCGAGTGCCGCTACGCGCTCGCGCAGCCGCCGGTTCTCCGCCTCGAGGCGTTCTTGGTCGCCGTTGAGCCAGGGGTCTCGCTCCCACCAGTCGATACCGAGCTCTTTGGCGGTCTCGACCGACACGATCAGCAACCTCAACTTGATGGTGAGCAGCTCGATGTCGAGGAGGTTCACGCGAATGTCGCCGGCGACGACCACCCCCTTGTCGAGCACGCGCTCGAGGATGTCGCCGAGGTTGGCGGACCCGCCGCCGAGCGACTGACCGCCGGGGGAACGGCTGATCCCGCCCGTCGGCTGCTGGGCTGGGCTCGTCATATCACGACCCCCCGGTACGGCGAGAGGTGCCATTGCCGCGGCCCCGGGTGTACCGCTGTGTCCGCCGGTAGGAAAGCATCGTCCCGTCGCCGTCGAGCTCGACCTCGTACAGTGCGAGGACGTCCGCGGAGGACGGGATGTGCCGGTCTTCCAGCACTTCGACCTCGATCACCCAGCCGGTATCGACGGGCTCGACTGACGTCACCCCCTCGGGCTCCCTGTTGGTGACCGCGGCGATCAGGCGCCGGCCCGCCTGCGCGGCCGCCGCCACGTCCAGGCCGCCGGCGCGCTTCGCCGATCCTTGGCCGTCCTGGCCTTCCTGCTCGTCTCGGTCGTCTTGTTCGTCTTGTTCGTCTTGGGCGACGCTCCTGTCGTCACTCCGTTCGTCGTTCCTGGCCGTTTCGTCATCACTCGGCCCGGCCCGCTTGGTATGGGCGGTGCGTTCTCCGCGGTCGGCAGGCACGCCGGCTCCTTTCCTGGACGCAGGGCTACTCGATCAGGCGATTCACCATTTCCTGTACCAACCGCGCCTCTTCCTCCGCCGAGATCTCGCCGGCGGCACGGGCCCGCTCGATCTCCTCGGCCTGGCGCTGGATCGCGGCCGGAGAGTGATATTCCCGCTCGACCTCGTCCCGCACTATCTCGGCGATCGCGATGAGCCCCCGGATCGGTGCGAACGGGAGCGTCAGGATGGTGGAAATCAGACCCATCGGCCTGCCTGCTTCACCGCTGGGTGACGACGAAGTCGTATGGCGCCAGCGGACCGAGCAACCGGAAGTTGATTCTTCCCTGCCGCTCGCGAGCGACGTCGTCCACGCATTTCTCGAACGATTCACGCCGAGCGGTCTCGACCAAGAACGCGAGATGTGTGGCGTCGTATTCGTGCGTTGGCGCCAGCACCGAGTGGGCGACGGCATGATCAGAGATCGCCTCGGCCAGTTCGTTTGTGTCCGAGGTGCGCTTGGCGTCTAGCGCCTCGTGGATGATTTCGCCGAGTTCCATCCGCAGGTCGCGGGTAGTGATCTCGTCCTTGCCGCGGATCTGCGAACGCAGGCCGGCGGCCTCCTCGTTCTCCGCGAGCACCTCTTCGAGAATCGCCTTTTCGTCGTAGCGTCCCTTGACGATGTACTCGGTGCGCCCTTCGAGTTCCTTCAGCGCGGCGGTGAAGGTGTCGTGGTTGGGCTCGAGGAGATGCTCGGTCACCGCGTCCGCGTCGGCCATGACGGAACCGAACCGGAATGGAAGCACCGGGGCCTCCGGTGCGGTCGCGTCCAGCAACCGCTCATGAGCGGCCAGATCCTCGGGCCGGCCGATCGCGGCTCGGATGCTGATCTCGCTGACCATGGCCGCGATGTCACCGTGCCGGATCAGCTGGATGTCGCGGTCCTCTATGCCGCGGGCGTCTTCGGTGAGTTCCACGTCCGAAGGCACGATGCCGTAGACGTAATAGCCGACGTGCTGCTCTTGCGTGGTTTGCTGTGCCGTGCCGGCGGTCGACATCTTTTACTCCTCCTCGTCACGGCGCTTGCGGCGGGCCGCCGATTTCTTGCTCTCGTCGCGGTCGCCGGTGAAGTCACGCATCTTTTCTCCGGCCGCCTCGAGCACGCCCTGTGCGGCCCCCTTGGTCTTGCTCTTGGAACCGCCCTCGCGCATGTCGTCGATGAGCTCGGGCACGCCGCCCGTTTCGGTTTCGGTCAGGTCCAGCCGGTTCACGGCTTCGGCGAACCGCAGATAGGTGTCGACGCTCGCCACGACGACGCGGGCGTCAATGGTCAGGACCTCGATGCCGACCAAAGAGACCCGGACGTAGGCGTCGATCACGAGTCCCTTGTCGAGAATGGTATCGATTACATCCGCGAGCCCGGTCGGAGACGGTCGATCAAGGCCGCCGCCCCCGCCACTCGCGGGCTGGATTGCCGTGGTCATCTCTTTGTCCTTATCGGTTCGATCGACTGTTAGCTTCTTTTGCTGTTCGCGGGTCTCCGCGTTTTGGTGGTACGGGTGCGTCCGGCGGTTGTTCGCTTGGTTTTCGCGCGAGCCGGCTTGGACCGCTCCTGCTCTTCGCCCTGGTCCTCGCCCTGGACCTCGCCCCGGTCTTCGTCCTGTCGGGCTTCGTCCTGATCGCTCTCGGCGACCACTTCGCCATCGCGGATCTCGCCGCGCCATCCCTGGATTTCGTCCGAGTGCAGCAGGCTCTGCGTCATCACGTGCCGCCGGAAGTGCTTGAGTTCGAGACGCGCCCGCCGGCCCTGTGCCCGCCAGATATTGCCGGTGCGTTCGAACAGGCCCCGCGGGTGGTATTCCAGGACCAAGATGATGCGGGTGAGGTCGGGCGCCAACTCGTGAAAGGTCACGGCGCCGTCGACATGACCCTTCGCGCCTTTCGAGCGCCAGACGATCCGCTGATCCGGGACCTGCTCGATGATCGTCGACTCCCATGAGCGCCGAGACCAGAAGATCTTGGCGCGCCAGACCAGCTTTTCGTCGGCTTCCTGCGCGACATCCTCGACCTTCTTGGTGAAACGCGGGAATTCCGTGAACCGCGTCCACTGGTCGTAGGCCACCCGCACCGGGACCCCGACGTCGATCGTCTCGACGATGTTGGTGATTTTCGGCTGCTTGCCGCCGCCCTTCTTGCCGGGGCCGGCCTTCCCGCCGGTGAGCACACCGACGCCGGCGCCCGCGGCCTTCTTCACGAGCTTCTTGACCAGGCCGCCGCCGCCCGCTCCCCCACCGCCGGTCAGACCGGTCACCGGGCCGGCACCGCCTTTGCCCGGCTCACTCAGCCGATCGGTGAGCCCGTCGAGCTTGTGGATCGTTGACGAGAGCGCCCACGTCGCCGTGGCTCCCGCCAGGTTCCGCACCTCGTCGCCGAGCCGGTCGAAGCCGGCGGCCTGGGATGCGCGATCTGTCACTTGCTTGGCCGGCTGCCCAGCCTTGTTGAGCACCTTCGTCGCCTTCGCCACGGGGCTCACCTCCGTGCCGTACGCCGGACGGGCGAGCGGTTGGTGGTGCCCCGAGCACGGGACCGCGACGGCCGGGCCCGCGTTTCCTCGGCGGGCTGCTCCTCGTCGTCGTCGTCTTCTTCTTCGTCCTCGACGAGGAGTTCGTCCTCGTCTTCGTCCTCGAGGAGCTCGTCGTCTTCCTCGTACGCGTCGTCCGGCTCCGCTTCGTCGGTCTCGGGGGCCTCATCAGAGGACTGTCGCCGACGAAGCGTCTCCGTCCGTTCCTCGAGCCGGTCGGTGAGTGAGCTGATCCGGCCGCTGGCCATGGACACCGCCGCCGCCTTGCCCGCCTGGGTCAGCCGGCCGCGAACGTCGCCGGTCAGCGACTTCAGCTCGGGGGTCGAGCCGAGCAGGCTGCCGGCCTGCTTGACCAGTGCACCAGGGCTGCCGGCGACCCGTCCCGTGGCCCCGGCCGCCGCCAAGGTGAGCGCCAACCGCATCTTGCGAGTGCGCCCAAGGAAATAGCCCACCGCGACCGCGAGGGCTACTCGGCTTCCACCTTTCACTATCGATCACCTCTCTAACGCGCGGTTGCAGCAGTTCCACCCTTTGTGAGTGGCTTCTGCAGATAGAGACGTTTTTGGGTCATGGCGCCCGCATCTACCCGTGCATCCGGACGCGAAACACCGCCGGAGCCCGCACCAGCGACCGGATATTGGGTTGACGTTGGCGGGACGGCGAGCGGTACGGTCCCCGCGAAATTTAGGTTGACGCGACCGGGACGTCGGACGGTACGGTCCCGCGGTGGACGATTCGGATGGCTACTTCGGAGAAGCCGTCGCCGCCCAGTACGACGAGTCGTCGGCGGAGATGTTCGACCCTCAGGTCGTGGAGCCCGTCGTCGACGTTCTGGCTGAGCTCGCCGGCAGCGGTCGCGCCCACGCGATGGGGCGTTCGATCGCTACGACGTGGCGACGCAGTCGATGAGTTCGAACTACATCGAGATGGTCGACGGCGCCGTGGCGGCTACCGCTCGATCCCCTTCAGATACGTCTGGCCGGCCGAGCTCGATCTGATGGCGCGACTCGCCGGGCTGCTGCCGCGTCACCCGTGGGCCGACTGGAGTCGTGCGCCCTTCACCAGCGAGAGCGGACGGCACGTCTCTATCTGGGAGAAGCCGGCCCCATAAGCGAACAAGGACAAGGCCCGTCAGAGAGCTCGCCGCAGAGGGCATCAATGCCGCGGGCGCCCAAGCACCGCCCAAAGCTCACCACACAAGACATCGATGCCGTCAGCGCGGAACGACCGTCAGGAGAGCTCACCGCACAGGGCGTCGATGCTGTCGACGAAGCGCTCCGTCCGGGCATGGAAATCGCGGGGGGCGTCGGCGTCGTCCAGGATGTTCGCGAGCGGGATGTCGTTCCAGCAGGCGAGGATGGTCTTTTGCGCTGTGGACAGCGGCGCGTCCTCGATCATGCCGGCTATCTCGCCGAGCGCGCTGTGGATGTCGGCCCGGACCTTGGGGATGATGTCGTAACGCTCCAACAGCTCGTGAAAACGCCGTTCGGCGGCGGGATCGGCTCGCCTGGCCAACAGGTTCTCCAGTTCACGCGGGTCCGCGAGCTCGGCGGCCAGCTTCCGGACGCAATAGCTGCGCACGCCGGCCCGGAAATCCCGGAACTCGTTCCGGACCATGTCGTAGTAGTCATTGATCATCTGGCTTGCCGGAATGGCGGCCTGATGCAGGCCATAGATGAACTCAGCGGTGTCACGCTGCCCCAACGCCCGCAGTCCGGCCGACCATGCCACGCCGAGGAAATCGTTGCGCTTGACGCAGTTATCGAAGTAGTCGGCAATCTCGAGATCTTGATCGGCGAACCTGCGGGCCTGGCTGCGCGCGCACCCGAGCAACGCGCCCGCGATGCTCTCCGCGTAGGCGTCGCCATATTTCATGGACAAGTCCCGGCGGAGTGACTCTATGGCGCCGAAAACGAATGCGACGGTCTGCGGCCGACCGAAATGCCGATGTGCGGTCGGGAACCCGTAGCGTTCCGTTCGTTCGTCGCAAAGATCGTCCATGATGGTGCAGACCGCGAAGACGATCTCAGCCATCAGCGCGTACTCCTTCGCGCGGTCGCTCCGGTCCGACATCAGGAACGGGATGGCCGACTTGAACTTGCGCAACGGGGTATTGGTGATCGACCAGGAGAGGGTGGCCAGGTCCTCTAGCTCCAGCTTGCCCAGTGCCGGCTCGAGATAGGAGAAGAACAGGCCGGAAAAGAGCATGTCGACGATCGAGGAGTACTCGTGGGCGGTCACCGTCATCGAGGTCTCGAGCCGGTGGTTCATGATGGCCAGGCCGGCCTCGAGCACGGTCCGCTCGGGCATCTCATCGATGGCGAAGAACCGACAGTCGGCGATGCCCGCGTCCAGGCCCTGCCGGACCTGGCCGCCGACCGGCCGCACCCGGTAGGCCGTGCCTCGCCACCGCCGGCGGTTCGTCTTCAGGACCGGCGCCTCGACCTCGACCTCCAGGCCGGTCTCGCCGCCGAGCTTGCGCACCACGGCCTGCTGATCGGACTCTCCGTCCCGGCGCGCGCCTCCCGGCAGCGACCAAAGACCGGCCATGTGGCCGACGCCCTCGGCCCGGCGCACCATCAGGACGCGATTGTCGTCGTCCGTTACAATTCCGCCGACAAAATCCATCGCGTGGCCCTTTCTGTGACACCGCCCGTATCTCATGGTAGCCAGCGGCAAAGACAGATCTCCGAAGCTTTTTACAGAGGCCGGTTAGCGCCAAGTAAATTCTGTCGCAATTCATTGTGTAGCAGTCTGAATAGCGGCACATCGGTCGTACGGTGCCAGTATGGCCATCTCCGCATTGCTGTTGTTCGTCATTGGCACGAGTTTGGTGGTGGGGCTGCGCACACTGGTGCAGTGGCGGCGGACGAAAGACACCGGACATCGGCACGACACTGGGACGCGCGGCTCGGCGGCATGGTGGGGAAAGCAATTGATGGGCGTGGCGAACCTGCTGGTCGCCGGCGGGCCCGTCGCGGCGCTGCTCGGGCTTCCTCCGGTGCCCGGCCTGGACCACCGGGCGATCAACGTGGCCGGCCTGGTCATTACCCTTTTCGCGATCCCGCTCACCACGATGGCGCAATTCAATATGGGCGACTCGTGGCGCATCGGCGTGGACCGGCGGGAACATACCTCCCTGGTGACCGACGGCTTCTTCGGCCTGGCGCGCAATCCCATCTTCACCGGCTTCGTGGTCATCGGCGCCGGGCTGGCGATGATGGTGCCGAACGTCGTGGCCATCGCCGGCCTCGCCGCCGTGGTCGCCGCCGTGCAGGTAACGGTACGCCTCGTGGAAGAGCCCTATCTGGTGGCCACCCACGGTGCGGATTACCTCAGCTACGCCGCCAGGGCCGGCCGGTTCGTGCCCGGCGTCGGCCGTCTCCGGCACGCTGAGCCCTGGCCGGACGCGGCTGGGTCACAGGCCGGCCGGTAAGCCGGGTTGCCCACCCCCGCAGGTCGTGCGGCGCGACGCGGCGGGGTGATCACTGTTGGAAGTCCGCCTTGCGGATCAGGGCGTGGATTCCCGTCGTCCGGTCCACGACCTGTGACACGTGGAAGTCCGCGGCCGCCGACAGATAGGCGTACGCCACGGGCAGCGGCAGGCCGAGCTCTGTGTGAAGGAAGGCCAGCGCGTTGCGCACCGCCGTTTTCATGGCGTCGTCCAGTGAGGTGTGCTGCCCGCCGACCGGACCGTCCGGATCCGACAGGCCGACCGGGATCCAGTGATCAGAGGTCTCGGCGAACGGATAGGAGAACGCCACCTTGGGCGCCCGGCCGCCCGGCTTGATCACGGTGAGCCGGAAGGTGGCCCGCAGCGGCGCCTCCAACGCCGTCAGCGCGACCTCGCCGTCGCCTTGGGCGTAGTGCGGGTCGCCAACGAAGAACAGCGCCTCCGGCACCTGGACCGGCAGATAGAGCACCGCCCCCTCGCCGAGGTTCTTGATGTCCAGGTTGCCGCCGGCCACGGTGGGCGGGACGGAGTGCACGCGCTCGGCGGTGTCGATGGCGACCCCGACGATCCCCATGAACGGGGCCAACGCGAACTCGACGCCGCCGCGTCCGCCGGTGGGCAGCACGCCGCGCGGCCCGTCCCGTCCGTCCACGACCGGTGTGAATACGGACATGTTCCCGAACAGGTTGAGGTAGGGAGCGGCGGCGGGGTCATCGGCGAACGCCTCGGGATACTCGCCGGGCAGCGCGCCCTTGCCGTGCCGGTTGGAGATCACCCCGTAGGGCGCCCGCGGCCGCAGCTCCAGCATCTCGATCCGCAGCACGTCGCCGGGCCGGGCGCCCCGCACCGCCACCGGGCCGGTCACGATGTGCGGGCCGTCGGCGTCGAAGTCGTGCGGGATGGCGGAGGCGGCGATGGCCTTGGCGTCGTCGAGCACCCGGCCGGCCGGCACGCCGTGCTCCCCGAAGAACCGCACCGGATCGCGGCCCTGGTCTTCCAGGATGCCCTCGTGGGAGACGGTGTCCACCGTAAGGAGCCCGCCCGAGGCCACCGACACGACGGGTTCGGCGGTACGGTTCGGCAGCACGCCCCAGCGCACCGTCTCCGGGCTGGACGGCAGGTACGTGCCGCGTACCCGGCCCGCACCCGACTGCAGCACCGGCACGCTTGACGGGGACCCGCCGCCCGCGGCGCGCGCCGGACGCTCGGTCTGGACCATGCCCACCATCCCCAGCATTGCGGCCGCCCGCACGAACCCCCGCCGCCCCACGCCGCCGATCCCCATCACGCCTCCCTTATCGCTCTCATGTCGATGAACACCGTGCACGTCGTGCTCGCGAGATCCCCTCAGCCCCTGGTCGCACCGAGGGTGAGACCGGGGATGAACTGCTTCTGTACGGCCGGGAAGATGATCAAGGCGGGCAGGGCCGCCAGGATCGAGCCCGCCGCGAGCACATAACAAGCCGCATTCCGAACGGCGACCCGGCCCGCCCCGCCCGGCCCCGCGGGTCGACCTGCCCACGTGGTCATTTTCATCTCGTCATCCGCAACCTCATGGCCATAGAGGACATCTGGGCGTTGGTCATCCGAGTTCACCGCAACGGCAAGGGCTGGTCATCACAGCTTGCATACTTTAGGCGTTACACAAAGTGGGCACTTTTGCAACGCCAACTTGAGCCCGATTCGCGGGCGGGACGGCGCTTGCCCGGACCTGGCGTGATCTGATCTTCACAAGGAGTTATCCTGGACGGTGATGGAGGATCATCAGCCAATGTGAGGCGATCGTGTCTACCCCGCAGGTAGAGAGCCTTCCCGGTCGCCTGGACGGGCCCGTGGTCCGCCCGGCGACGTGCGAAGACGCCGCTTATATCGAAAACGCATTCGAGGAAGCACTGTCTCCTTACTACGGAGGAAACCATCGGGCCCACGCTCGCCGGATAATAAGGACTCATCTGGCCGGCGGACAGGACCGACGGGGCTCACTGTCGAGCCGGCAATTGCTGCTCATCCTGTGGGATGGCGGCAAGCGGAGAGGTCTTCTTAATCTCGTCTTCAAGCGGCAGGGCACCTGCAAAATCAGCCCGCTCATCGTGCATCCACTGGAGGACGAGACGCTGGGACTGGGTTCAACGTTGCTGAAGATCGCCGAAGAACAGAGCCAACAGAACAACTCACGGCAACTCTACTGCACGGTCGCCGAGCGAAATCGCCGTTCTCTGGAGTTTTTTCTCAAGAACGGATTCATCGTCTGTGGGTCTTCTCCCGATCAATACAAGGCGGGGGAGACAGAGATATCTTTACGGCGGCCCATCTTGCGGTCGCCAGAGGCGGCGGGGCCAGCCACCACTATATCTGTCGCGCTTGTTAACGA
>CALAED010000126.1 GCA_937891035.1 uncultured Thermomonosporaceae bacterium
GCCCTGTCGATGTCCGGCTCCAGCCTGATCGTGGCCGTCAACGCCCTCACCCTCAAGCGCCTCCCGCTCCCCAAGGCGGAGCAGCAAGACCGCCCCAGTGGTCCCATCTCCCCTCGTCCGCAGCAGGCCACCGCATAGCAGTTTCGTATGCGTCCAGCAGTCATCGGCAAACAGAGGACTCGCTAGAGGCCTAACGCCGGTGTTGGTTTACTTGCGGATGGTCACCGGCGAGCCAAGCGGCAGTATCCGGGCCAAGCTGGTGATAGCCCCGTTGTCCAAGCGGATACAGCCGCTAGATATCTCGCGACCTAGGTCGCCCCGGTCGGTAGTGCCGTGTAACGCGATCTGGCCGTCGCCGGTGCCGAACTGGTCCAGCACGTCGGAGTAGCCCGAGATCCCGAGGGCCCACGCCCCGTACACGGCCGATATCTGAGGGGGGCGGAGCTTGACGGTGACATAGAAGCTACCGGTTGGAGTGGGTGTGGCCTGACGGCCGATTCCGACCGGCCAGCTGCGCACGGTGCGGCCGTCACGCAGGAGCCGGACCGTCCTTGAAGAAAGGTCGACCTCGACCTGGTGAAGCATGGGACGAGGCCGCACCTGGTCGCCGCGGACCCAACCGGTGGACCCATTGGGTCGGCGCGGCAGGAAGACCTCGAACCAGGTGCGGTCGGCAGCATCCCGGTACGCCTGCCGGACCAGGAAGGAGGTCGGGCTACCCCACGGCAGCTTCACCGGAAACACCGAGGTGATGGCTGCGTTGCCACGCGGGGCCTCGTAGACGGTCGTGTCCGTGGTCGCGATGGCCGCGTAGGCAGGAGCGGGACCGATTCGGAACGGCCCAGGCTGAGGATCGCCTCGCACTCCGGGCGCCACCGGGACGGTGGTCGAGGAGGACGCTGATGCTTCCGACGCCCGGGATCCGGAACAGCCAGTGACGGCGAGGGTGGCAATGAGGCAGGCAGCGAGATGCACTCGCCAGCCAACGACTCTCTGCAGAACGGCGCCGATCGCGCCAGGACGGGCCACTCGCATGACGATACAGCCTATCGGCACCGGTAACTAACCTCTAACTGCAGCACCCGGCCCAGCCGGGACGCGACCGCCACGGCCGCAGTTGCTTGATGTGGAAAGCTCGCTGCCCCCGAGCCAGGGCTTCGTCATTCCGCGAGCTTGACCGGTTAGCGACGTAGTGCCTGATAGCAGAGAATAGGCACGAATGTCGGGATCATGCGGTTACCACAGCCTCATGACCGTGATGGACACCCTACCTGGGGTCGCGCGGGCCCTCGGGCCGGTCGACCAGAACACAGTCGGCCACGGGCCCGGCAGAAACCCGATCACTGATACCCGCCTGGATGCCGCCGTCTCCCTCCTTGACCAGGAATTCCAGCACCGCCGTCTGCCCCGGCTTGACCACTGACGGGTCGATCCTGAAGCCCGCCCCTTCCCCCTCTTCCGTGGCGGTCTGGGGACGGGCAAGACCGACACCGGGCACCCAGGTGGTGCTGCGCGGCTGCGGAGCGCACGTCTTGTCGGCAGGGACGTAGTCCACGATCACGTTGAATCCGCGGCTGCGCAGGGTGGCCTGCAGACCTTTGGCATCCTTTGCTTCGTAGATCTTGATCGTGATGGTCCCATCAGGGTTGTCGGTCACGGCGTAGGCGGCGTAGGCGGGGGCGCCGCCCAGTACAGCGGATACACCGATAGCCAGGACCACGGCACCGGCCAGGGCCACGGCCAGGACCGCAGGGCGCAGCACCCGGCGCGGCGCCTGCCACCGCGGTGGGTTGTGGATCTCGGTCATCACGAACTCCTTGAGCAGTCGGTGACGGCCCTGCGGGAGATCCCGTGGCGGCGGGACCGGCAGCAACCGCGCCCATTCGTCGCGCTCGTCCATCAAAACTCCCCCTCGGGCAACCGGACCGCGCCTTCGCTATCGCGGTCACCATCTACCTGTCGCCGCGATGCTGGCGGTTCCCGCTGGAGCTTCTTTCGCGCCCGCGAAAGTCTGGACTTGACGGTGCCCACCGGGATGCCCAGGGCCTGGGCCGCCTCCGTGTAGTCCAGCCCGGCCCAAACACACAGCGCGATCACGTCCTGCTCTGGACGGCGCAGCGAGCCGTACGCCTGGCGTGCCGCCGCAACCTTGTCAGCGTCGGCCATCCTCTGGACGAGTTCCTCGGCGAAGTCCGGGATCGCATCGCCCCGGGGCAACCGCGCCAGCGCCGCCTCATGGCGGCGCGCGGCTCGGCGCATGTTGCGGGCAACGTTGGTGGCGATGCCCAGCAACCACGGCCGCAGCGATCCACCGTCGGCATCGGCCCGGTGCCGTAAGCGCCAGGCCTCCAAGAACGTCAGCGCCGTCACGTCCTCGGCCGCCGACCAGTCCCCGACCAGCCGGAAGGCATGGTTGTACACCGCCCGAGCACACTCATCAAAGAGCTCCTCGAACGCCGCCTGATCCCCGTCACGTATTCGGGCACGAATCGACCTGTCCACACCTGCAACTGTCCGCCCAACTGATCGGGTTCCACCACTTCAACCGACCCTTGCCTCGCGCGCCGCCTGGCCCGCCCCCGATCCTCGGCCAGGGCTGGAACGCCGGCACCGCGCCGGGGACCACCCGGCCGACGATGAACTGCAATGGGTGGGGTGTGCGCGTCGTTGTGCAGCCGGGCGTTCGAGCGTGGCTTCGGCTCTCCAGCGTCTCAGCCAGCAGGCTGAGAGCTCCGGGTGTGA
>CALAED010000127.1 GCA_937891035.1 uncultured Thermomonosporaceae bacterium
CGATCACGGCGGCCAGCATGAGCAGCCCGCCGAACAGCGAGTAGAGCAGGAACTTCACCGCCGCGTACGAGCGCTGCGGGCCGCCGTAGGACCCGATGATGAAGTACACCGGGACCAGCATGGCCTCGAAGAAGACGTAGAACAGGAAGAGGTCGGTCGCGGCGAAGACCCCGATGATCATCGCTTCGAGGCTCAGCAGCAGCGCGAAGTACGTCTTCACCGACCGTTTGGGTGGCGGGGCTTCCCCGGCCGACTCGGAGGCGCCGGAGCGGTCCGCGTCGGTCCAGGAGGCCAGCACCACGACCGGTACCAAGATCACCGAAAGCCCGATGAGGACCAGCGCGACGCCGTCGACGCCGACCGCCCAGTGCACGCCGAACTGCTCGATCCACCAGTACGACTGGACGAACTGGAACCGCGGCCCGCCGGCCTCGAACCGCAGCGCCAGGACCAGGGTGAGCGCCGCGGCGACCAGCGAGACGGCCAGCGCCGTCCGCTTGACCAGCTCGTCCGCGCCCTTGGGCAGCAGCGAGATGACCACCGTCGCGGCGTGCCCCAGGACCGGATCCGGCGCGACGGGACCGCCGCCCGCCTGCAACTCCGCACGCTCGGCGGGTTCTCCTCGTGGCCGGTTCTCGTCGTTGCCTCGCGCACGTCGCTCACAGCCTCACCAGCAGCAGGGCGCCGATGACGAGCGCGGCACCGAAGAACATGGACAACGCGTACGACCGGACGAACCCGGTCTGTAGCCGCCGGACCCGGCCCGACGTGCCGCCGATCGTCGCGGCGACCGTGTTGACCAGGCCGTCAACGCCGCGGCTGTCGAAGAACACCGTCAGCCGGGTCAGCCACTGGCCGGGCCGCATGATGAGCGACTCGTTGATGGCGTCCCCGTACAGATCCTTGCGGGCGGCCACCGTGGCGAATGAGCCGGCGGGCGCCACCACCGGGACGGTGCGCCGGCCGTACTGCACGTACGCGGCGATCCCGCCGCCGATCACCACCAGCAAGGTGATGAGGGTCAGCACGACAGGGGAGATCGCGTGGACCCCGTGTTCCGGCGACTCCCCGACCACGGGCGCGAGAAAGTCCTGGAATCGGCCGCCGAGCGTGAGCAGGAGCCCGGCGAAGATCGAGCCGAGCGCGAGCAGCACCATCGGCCCGACCATGACGGGCGGCGACTCGTGCGGGTGGGCGTCGTCGGACCAGCGGCGTTCGCCGAAGAAGGTCATCAGCACCATCCGCGTCATGTAGTACGCGGTGATGCCGGCGCCGAGCAGGGCGCAGGCCCCCAGGATCCAGCCCGAGGTGCCGCCCTTGTTGAACGCCGTCTCGATGATCTTGTCCTTGGAGAAGAACCCCGAGAACGGCGGGATGCCGATGATCGCCAGATAACCGAACCCGAACGTGACGAACGTCCACGGCATAACCCGATAGAGCCCGCCATATCGCCGCATGTCGACTTCGTCGTTCATGGCGTGCATGACCGATCCGGCGCCGAGGAACAGGCCCGCCTTGAAGAAGCCGTGTGTCAGGAGGTGCATGATGGCGAACGCGTAGCCCACCGGGCCGAGGCCGGCCGCGAGGATCATGTAGCCGATCTGCGACATCGTCGAACCGGCAAGGCCCTTTTTGATGTCGTCCTTCGCACATCCGATGATGGCGCCGACCAGCAGCGTGGCCGCGCCAACGATCGCCACCACCAGCCGCGCGTCCGGCGACAGGTCGAAGATCGGGCCGGACCGGACGATCAGATAGACCCCCGCCGTCACCATCGTCGCCGCGTGGATCAGCGCGGACACCGGGGTCGGGCCCTCCATCGCGTCCAGCAGCCACGTCTGCAGCGGCAGTTGCGCCGACTTACCGCAGGCGCCGAGCAGCAAGAGCAGGCCGACCGCCGTGACCAGGCCCTTGCTCGCGCCCTCCACCGCGCCGAAGACCCCGGTGAACGACACCACGCCGAACGCCCCGAACATCACCATGATCGCGACAGACAGCCCGAAGTCGCCGACCCGGTTGACGACGAACGCCTTCTTGGCCGCCACCGCCGCCGACGGCTTGAATTGCCAAAAGCCGATGAGCAGGTAGGAGGCCAGCCCGACGCCCTCCCACCCGACGTACAGGGCGAGGTAGTTGTCGGCAAGCACCAGCAGCAGCATCGCCGCGATGAACAGGTTCAGGTAGGCGAAGAACCGGCGCCGATCGGTGTCGTGGGACATGTAGCCGATCGAGTAGATGTGGATCAGCGAGCCCACCCCGGTGATCAGCAACACGAAGCTCACCGACAGCGGGTCGAGCAGCAGCCCCACGTCGACGTTGAAGCCGCCCACCGCGATCCACTCGTACAGGTGCAGGGTGCGCGCCCGCTCCTCGGCGGGGTAGCCGAGCATCTGGACGAACGCCGCCACGCCGATGCCGAAGCCGGCCAGGGGCGTCGCACAGCCGAGCAGGTGGCCCCATTTGTCGGTGCGGCGGCCGCCCACCAGCAGCACGGCGGCACTCGCCAGCGGCAGCGCGATGAGCAGCCACACCAGCGACTGGACGCCCTCGGCCTGCGTTGCGTGCATGTCCACCCTCAGTACGTCTAAGTACGTCTAAGTACTTCTCGTTTAAGTACTTCTCGTTCGTCGTACGGCTAGTACTTCAGCAGGTTGGCGTCGTCGACCGACGAAGACCTGCGGCTTCGGAAGATCGTCATAATGATCGCCAGCCCGACCACGACCTCGGCCGCGGCCACGACCATCACGAAGAAGGCGATGACCTGCCCGTCGAGATTGCCGCTCATCCGGGCGAAGCTCACGAACGCCAGATTGGCGGCGTTGAGCATGAGCTCGACGCACATGAACACCACAATGGCGTTACGCCTGATGAGCACCCCGAGCGCCCCGATGGTGAACAGGATCGCCGACAGGATCACGTAATTCACAGCGCCTCCCGCTCAGCGCTCGGCGCGCTCTTCGCCTCGCGCACGCTCATTTGCGGCCGTCCTCCTTCGCGCCCGAAGGCCCGCCCGAGCGCGCGTCGGTGCCCGGCCGCGGCTCGGCCTCGCCCCTGACGGTCGCGGCGCGCACGGCGGCGACGTCGTCGGCCACCGCGTCCCGCTCGGTCTCCCCCTCTAGGTCGGTGTGCAGCGACCGGTTGAGCTCGGGCCGTCCGCCGATCACCGGGTTCACGGACAGTTCGGAGACAGAGCCGTCGGGCAGCAGCGCCGGCATGTCCACCGCGTTGTGCCTGGCGTACGTGCCGGGCCCGGGGAGCGGGGCGGGGTGCCGGCCGCTCTCGAAGCGCCGCCTGGACAGCTCCTTTTGCGTGGGCTTGGGGGACGTGCGCTCCCGGTGCGCGAGCACCATCGCGCCGAGCGCGGCGGTGATCAGCAGTGCGCTCGTCACCTCGAAGGCGAACACGTACTTGGTGAATACCAGGGCCGCCAGCCCCTGGACGTTGCCGTCCCTGTTGGCCCCGGCAAGTCCCCTGGCCGCCGGCAGCGTCGCCTGGCCGAGGCCGAGGATCAGGAGCACGATGAAGCCCAGGCCGGCGATCCCGGCCCACAGCCGCTGCCCGCGGATCGTCTCGACCAGTGAGTCGGTCGAGCTCACCCCCACCAGCATGATCACGAACAGAAACAGCATCAGCACCGCGCCGGTGTATACGATCACCTGCACGAAGGCGAGGAACGGCGCTTCGAGCACGGCGTACGCGGTGGCCAGCGACAGCATCACCACCGCGAGCAGCAGCGCGCAGTAGACCGCCTTGCGCGCGAAGATCATGCCGAGCGCGGCCGGCACGGACACGACGGCGATCACCCAGAACATCAGTCGGACTCCCCGTCCTTGGAAAAACCGGCCTTGGGCGGGGTGGCGGGGTCCGAACCGGCACTGCGCGGGTTGGCGGTGGAGTCCGAATCGGCCCCGAGACCGAGCCGGTAGTAGTCCTCTTCGGTCTCGCCGAGGCGCATGGGGTGCGGCGGCGCCTCCATGCCTTCCTTCAGCGGCGCGAGGAGCATTTCCTTCGTATAAATAAGGCTCTCCCGGCTGTCATCGGCGAGCTCATATTCGTTGGTCATCGTGAGCGCTCTGGTCGGGCACGCCTCGATGCATAGGCCGCAAAGGATGCAGCGCAGGTAGTTGATCTGATACGTCCGGCCATAGCGCTCGCCAGGGGAGTACCGCTCCTCCTCGGTGTTGTCGGCGCCCTCGACGTAGATCGCGTCCGCCGGGCAGGCCCACGCGCACAGCTCACAGCCGATGCACTTTTCCAGGCCGTCCGGCCAGCGGTTCAGCTGGTGGCGGCCGTGGAAGCGCGGCGCTGTGGGCCTTTTGACCTCGGGATACTCGACGGTCTCGACCTTCGAGAACATCTGGTGGAAGGCGACGCCGAAGCCCTTGACCGGACTCAGGAAGTCAGTGAAGCCCACTGGGGACCTCCTTACCGTGGTGGCTGCCGTGGTAGTGCGGGGCGTCCAACGGCGGGACGGGGAAGGCGCCGGCCGGCTCCGGCTCGGCCGGCCGCTCGGGCTCCGGCTCATCCGCGGCGCTCGGCGGCGGCCCCTTGATCGCGTCCCAGACGAAGGAGCCGGCCAGCAGGGCCAAGACGACGGCGCCGGCCACGACCAGGTACGCCGAGGTGTCGGCCCCGTTGTTGCGCAGCGCGCGGAGCGTGGCGACCAGCAGGATCCAGCCGAGCGAGACCGGCATGAGGACCTTCCAGCCGAGCTTCATCAGCTGGTCGTACCGCACCCGCGGCAGCGACCCGCGCAGCCAGATGAAGAAGAAGATGAACAGGACGAGCTTGCCGAGGAACCACAGCAGCGGCCACCAGCCGCTGTTGGCGCCCGGCCACACCGTGCTGATCGGCGCCGGCGCCCGCCAGCCGCCGAGGAACAACGTGGTCGCCAGCGCCGAGAGCGTCACCATGTTGATGTACTCGGCGAGATAGAACATCAAGAACTTCAGCGACGAGTACTCGGTGTGGTAGCCGGCGACCAGTTCACCCTCGCCCTCCGGCAGGTCGAACGGGATCCGGTTCGACTCCCCCATCATCGTGAAGACATAGATCACGAACGACGGGAACAGCACGATCGCGTTCCACGACGGCGTGTCGAACGTGAACAGCCCGAAGAACGACGCCGTGCCGCCGCCCGCCTGAGCCGACACGATCTGCGACGTCGACAGCGACCCCGCGTACAAGAACACCGCGACGAACGAGAGCCCCATCGCGATCTCGTACGAGATCACCTGAGCCGATGACCGCAGGCCGCCGAGCAGGGCGTACGGCGACCGCGACGCCCAGCCGGCGAGCACCACCCCGTACACGCCAACCGACGACATGGCCAGTACCAGCAGCACGGCGACCGGCAGGTCGGTGAGCTGCAGCGGCGTCTTGTGGCCGGCGATCGAGACCACCGGCCCGAGCGGAATGATCGCGAACGAGATCAGCGCGGGGGTGGCGGCCAGGACCGGGGCGAGGAAGAAGATGAACTTGTCGACCTTGCGCGGGACGATGTCTTCCTTCAGCGCCCCTTTGATGCCGTCGGCGAGCGGCTGCAACAGGCCGAAAGGCCCGGCCCGGTTCGGCCCCGGCCGCAACTGCATCCGGCCGATGACGCGGCGTTCGGCCCACACGCACATGAGCACGCTGAGCAGCAGGAACGCGAAGATCACCACGCCCTTGCCCAGGATCAGCCACCACGGGTCGCAGCCGAAGAAGGCCAGCCCCTCCTTGCCGGTGCACGGTGTCACGTGGCACCTCCAGAATCCTTGGTCGCGGCCGCGGGCGCCGCCTCGATCGTCACCAGCGCGCCGGGGCCCACGCCCAGCTCGCGGTGGACCGCGCAGCCGGCGGAGTTCAGCGGCAGCCAGACCACCCGATCGGGGAGGTCGGTGATCGCGACGGGGGCCGTGATCGAGCCGCGTTCGGTACGGACCGCGACCATTCCCGTCTCCGCCGCCCCGATCTCGGCGGCGGTGGCGGCCGACAGACGGGCCGTCGCCGGCTTCGCGGTGCCGGCGAGGAACGGCTCGCCGTCCTGCATCCGGCCGGCGTCGAGCAGCAGCCGCCAGCCGGCAAGCAGCGCCTGGCCCCGCTCCGGCGTCGGCACGACCTTCGCGGCCTCGGTGGGCGCGCTCGGGCGGGTGCCCCGGTAGCCGCCGAGCCCGGCGAGCTCACGGCGCGCCGCCTCGGGCCCGGGCAGCGCGAGGTGGACGTCCATCTCGCTCGCGAGCATGTCGAGCACGCGCAGGTCGCTCAGCATGCCGGGCACCTTGAGCGCGGGGTCGAACGGGCGGCCCCTGCCCTCCCAGTCGACGAATGTGCCCTGCTTTTCGGCCACCGCGGCGACCGGCAGCACCACGTCGGCTCGGTCCGTCACCGCGCTGACCCGCTGTTCGAGGCTCACGATGAACGGGGTCTGCGCGAGCGCCGCGAGCGCGGCCGCCGGGTCGGGCAGGTCGTACGGATCGACGCCGCCGATCACGAGGGCGTCCAACTGCTCGCCGAGGGCGGCGGCGATGATGCCGGCGGTGTCGCGGCCGGGGATCGCAGGCAGGTCGATGACGTTCCAGGCCCGGGCCACCTCGGCCCGCGCGGCCGGGTCGGTCACCGGGCGGCCGATGGGCAGCAGGTTCGGCAGCGCGCCCGCCTCGACGGCGCCGCGTTCTCCGGCCCGCCGCGGCACCCAGGCCAGCGTGGCGCCGGTGACCTGCGCCACCCGGAACGCGCTGGACAGCGCGCCCGGCACCGCGGCCAGCCGCTCGCCAACCATGATCACCGCGCCCGGGGCCCGCAGCGCCTCGGCCGCCGCCGCGGTCGCGGCCGCCGCCGCGCCCCCGGATGCCGCCGTCCCGGACGCCGCGCCCGCGCCGCCACCGGGACTTTCGGTGATGAGCCTGCCCAGGGCCTCGGCCTCGCCGCCGGGCAGCGTGCGCAGCAACGTGCCTGCCACCTTCGCCAGGCCCCTGGTGGCGTACGGCGCGAGCGCGAACACCTTGAGGCCGGCCTTGTGCGCCGCCTTGCGCAGCCGCAGGAAGACGATCGGCGACTCCTCTTCGGGCTCGAAGCCGGCGAGCAGCACCGCCGGGGCCCGCTCGAGGTCGGCATAGGAGATGTCGATGCCGCGCCCGGCGACCGCCGCCCCGATGAACTCGGCCTCCTCGCGCGAATGCGGCCGCGCGCGGAAGTCGACGTCGTTTGAGCCGAGGGCGAGCCGGGCGAACTTGGCATAGGCGTAGGCGTCCTCGATGGTGAGCCGGCCGCCGGTGAGCACGCCGGCCCGGCCCTTTGCCGCGCTCAGCCCCCGCGCGGCGATCGTCAGCGCCTCCGGCCACGACGCCGCCTCGAGCACCCCGTCCTCGCCTCTGACCAGCGGCGTCTGCAGCCGGTCCGGCTGGGTCGCGTAGGTGAAGGCCCAGCGGCCCTTGTCGCAGTTCCACTCCTCGTTGACCTGCGGGTCGTCGCCGGCCAGGCGGCGCGTCAACTTGCCCCGCCGGTGGTCGGTGCGCTGCGCGCACCCGGACGCGCAGTGCTCGCACACGCTCGGCGTCGAGACCAGGTCGAAGGGCCGGGCACGGAACCGGTAGGCCGCCCCGGTCAGCGCGCCCACCGGGCAGATCTGCACCGTGTTGCCAGAAAAGTACGACTGGAACGGTTTGCCCTCGGCGGTGGCGATCTGCTCGTTGGCACCCCGGTCAAACAGCTCGATGAAGGCGTCCCCGGCGATCTGGTCGGAAAAGCGGGTGCACCGGGCGCACTGGACGCACCGCTCCCGGTCCAGAAGGACCTGGGTGGACAGCGCGACCGGCTTGGCGAACGTTCGCTTCTTCTCCACGAACCGCGACTCGCCCCGGCCGTTGGACATCGCCTGGTTCTGCAGCGGGCACTCGCCGCCCTTGTCACAGACCGGGCAGTCCAGCGGGTGATTGATCAGCAGCATCTCCATCACGCCGTGCTGGGCCTTGTCGGCCACCGGGGAGGTCAGCTGCGTCTTGACCACCATGCCCGGCATGACCTCGGTGGTGCAGGAGGCCTGCGGCTTGGGCATGCCCCGCCCGTTGCCGGCGTCCGGGATCTCCACCAGGCACTGCCGGCAGGCCCCGACGGGGTCGAGCAACGGATGGTCGCAAAAACGCGGAATCTGGATGCCGAGCAGCTCGGCGGCCCGGATGATCAGCGTCCCCTTCGGCACGCTGATCTCGAACCCGTCGATGGTGACGGAGACGAGGTCCTCGCGCTTTTCCACATCTTTGTGGTCGCTGGTGGTAGTCACTGTGTCACCCTGCCCACAGGGTCGAGGCGGCCGGGTCGAAGGGACAGCCGCCGCTTGTGAAGTGCTGGATGTACTCGTCGCGGAAGTGCTGGATCGACGAGGTCACCGGGGCGGTCGCGCCGTCCCCGAGCGCGCAGAACGACCGGCCCATGATGTTGTCGGACAGATCGAGGAGGGTGTCGAGGTCCTCCTCGGTGCCGTTCCCCTTCTCCAGCCGCGCCAGCATCAGCTTGTACCAGTACGTGCCCTCGCGGCACGGCGTGCACTTACCGCACGACTCGTGCGCGTAGAACTCCGACCAGCGCAGCACCGCCCGGATCACGCAGGTCGTCTCGTCGAAGATCTGCAGCGCCCGGGTGCCGAGCAGGGAACCGGCGGCGCTCACGCTCTCGAAGTCAAGCGGCACGTCGAGGTGCTCGCTGGTCAGCAGCGGAGTGGACGAACCGCCGGGCGTCCAGAACTTCAGCTCGTGCCCGGCCCGGACGTCGCCGGCCATGTCGAGCAGCTCGCGCAGGGTGATGCCGAGCGGCGCCTCGTACTGCCCAGGCCGCGTGACGTGCCCGGACAGCGA
Source organism: uncultured Thermomonosporaceae bacterium (assembly GCA_937891035.1). Taxonomy (GTDB): domain Bacteria; phylum Actinomycetota; class Actinomycetes; order Streptosporangiales; family Streptosporangiaceae; genus CALAED01. The sequence continues at coordinate 8,832 of CALAED010000127.1, forward strand.
GAAGATGCCGAAGCCCTTGGACTTTTCCGTGCCCATGCCGGCGAACCAGTCGGCTCCGTTCTCGATGATCGACGGCACCGAGGCGATCGACTCCACGTTGTTGATCACAGTGGGCCCGCCGTAAAGACCGGCGATCGCCGGGAAGGGCGGCTTGAGCCGCGGCTGGCCGCGATAGCCCTCCAGCGAGTCGAGCAGCGCCGTCTCCTCGCCGCAGATGTAGGCGCCCGCGCCGCAGTGCACGACCAACTCCAGATCGAACCCGGAGTCGAGGATGTTCGCCCCCAGGTAGCCGGCCTCGTACGCCTCCGCGACCGCCTGCTGCAGCCGCCTGACCACGTGCAGCACCTCGCCGCGCACATAGATGAACGCCACGTGGGACCTGATCGCGTACGCGGTGATGATGCTGCCCTCGATGAGCAGGTGCGGGTCGGCCATCATCAACGGGACGTCCTTGCAGGTGCCCGGCTCGGACTCGTCGGCGTTGACCACCAGGTAGTGCGGCTTGGTGTCGCCTTGGGGGATGAAGCCCCACTTCATGCCGGTCGGGAAGCCGGCGCCGCCGCGCCCGCGCAGCCCGGAGTCCTTCACCGCCGTGACGATCGCGTCGGGGTCCATGCCGAGCGCGGTGCGCAGCGCCCGGTAGCCGCCGCGGTCGGTGTACGCGTCGAGCGTGAACGAGTCGGCCCGGTCCCACGACCTCGTGAGGATCGGCGTCAGCGCGCCCATTTCCTTGCCTCCCGCGCAGCGTTCGGCGCGCTCTTCGCGCGGCCTTCCCTCGTCGCGTGCTCACTTGCTTTGCGCGCGCTCATCGTCCGGCCTCCGGGGCGGTCCAGCCGCGCTCGTCGGCGAGCCGCAGGCCGCACAGCGATTCGGGCCCGGCCTGGACGCCCTCGTTCGCCCGGCCATCGGGGAAGCCGGCCAGGATCCGCGACGCCTGCCGCCAGCCGCACACACTGTCGGCGCCGCGGGTCGGCGCGACCGTCTTGCCGGCCCGGAGGTCATCCACCAGCCGCCTGGCCTTTTCCGGGGTCATGTTGTCGAAAAACTCCCAGTTGACCGTCATCACCGGGGCGTAGTCGCAGGCGGCGTTGCATTCGATCCGTTCGATGCTGACCTTGCCGTCCGGCGTGGGCTCGCTCTGGTCGCCGCCGAGGTACTCGCTCAGCTCCGCCCAGATCTGGTCGCCCCCCATCACCGCGCACAGCGTGTTGATGCAGACCCCGACGTGGTATTCGCCGACCGGCCGCTGCTTGTACATGGTGTAGAACGTGACGACCCCCTCCACCTGGGCCGGGGTGATCCCGAGCTGGGTGGCGCAAAAGTCGACGCCGTCCTTGGAGACGTGGCCCTCCTCCGCCTGCACGAGGTGCAGCAGCGGAAGCAACGCCGAGCGGGGCCGCGGGTACCGCGCGATGATCTCCTTCGCGTCCCGCTCGAGCCGTTCGGCCACGTCCGGTTCGAATGCCATCAGCGGTCTACTCCCCCCATCACCGGGTCGATCGAAGCCACCGCCGCGATCACGTCCGCCACCATGCCGCCCTCC
>CALAED010000128.1 GCA_937891035.1 uncultured Thermomonosporaceae bacterium
GGTCGAGGGGAGAGGTGAGTCAACCGTGATTTTCCGTGATCCTCGCATCCGTCTGACTTCTCACGAAGAAATGTTCGGGGGGGCTGATGGAGATAGCTTCGACGACCTGTTGAAGGCGTCTTCGTTCGGCAGTGATGCGGTCAGGGAGATACAAGGCAAGACTCCGCCGGATGTCCGTAAGGAGATAACCGTCCGGATGGAGACCGGATGCGCATCTCCGCGAGGGACCATCGATGACATCGTTCTCAGACTCGTCTGGCTCTGCCGGGTCTGGGGGGAGGGGGAGCCTCCTCCCGGCTTCTATCCTCCAGTGGACGCATCTCCCCAAGTCGAACGAGGGGAGGTTTCCCCGTCATCCGACGGCTGGGCCAATGACGACCTGGAACGGGCGCTCGAACGCTGGCCCGGCAATCGGACTACTCAAGTGATCGCACCCACGGCTGATGGCGCTGCCATGATCATTCATGAGATGTGCGGCGGCCGCCCGGCCCGGATGCTGCGTTATCTCATCGATGCGGGCGCCGTGTCGGACGTCAGCCCGGAGATCGCCTGGCGCATTCTTCATCTCAGCTACAAATTCGAGTGTAGCCAGCCGGTTCCGTCGGTCGTCCTCGATGCCGCCGAGTCCGTACTGCGTGGGCGCTGCGTAGCCGGCTACAGCCTCCTGCATAACCTCGCCGACCCGGATCAGCCCGCACTGGGCACGCGAAGATGGGCTTTGCCAAGCGTCCGGCGCCGACGCTCAACACCCGACGCTTACCGGAATACCGGGACAGCGCCCGCACCTCTCGGCATCAACGCTTTGCCCCACCTGGCCGACGGCGATCCCGCCGCACCAATGCTGTCGGCTTATGGCGCAGAGCTGGACCCGTCCGCCTACGTGACACAAGGGGACTCGGCACTTGACCGGGTGTCACCGGCACCTTGGGACGGCCACAGCGGGCACCGGCGAGACTATCGCGCCATTGCCGTTAGTGTCGGTTTGGCGGCAGCAGCTGTTTTCATCTTTATTTGCCTGATCGGCAATGCCCGCGCGCCCTCACATATGGCGTCGGCCACGTGGACTGATTCGCCGTCCTGGAGCATCGCGGAAACCCGCGCGGACACGGCCATATCCATGGCGCTCAGCCTCGACGCCCGGCGGCTCGTGATCGGTGGGCGGGGCGATATAGCGGTGTCGGATCTCGACCGGAAAACCACAGTACGGCTGAGCGGCCCCTCGAGCGCCACAGCCGTGGCGGTCAGCCCCGACGGGCGGCTCGTTGCCGGCGGTGGTCCTGCTGACCTGCGGTTGTGGGACCTCACCACAGCCCACGAACGCGAGCTGGCGCTCATGGAGCGTACCGGCACCGTGAAATCCGTGGCCTTTAGCCCTGACGGCAGCACGTTGGCCAGCGGCAGTGCTGATAGCACCGTTCGGTTGTGGGATACCAGCACCGGCCGGTTGCTCGCCGAACTGCTGCGCTCTAAGGGTGCCGGTACGGTGAATTCCGTAGCCTTCAGTCCAGACGGCAAGACTTTGGCGAGTGGTAGTGCCGACAGCACCGTTCTATTGTGGGACCTCGATCGGCAGGCCCTCCGGCAACAACTCACCGCCCATACCGGTGCCATACGCGTGGTGGCCTTCAGTCCAGACGGCAGAACGTTGGCCAGCGGCAGCGTTGATAGCTCCATTCGGTTGTGGGATACCAGCACCGGCCGGCTGCTCACCGAACTGCGGCGCTCCGACCCTACGGGCACGGTGAACTCCATCGCCTTCAGCCCTGACGGCAAGACTTTGGCGAGTGGTAGTGCGGACAGCACCGTCCAACTGTGGGACCTCGACCGGCAG
>CALAED010000129.1 GCA_937891035.1 uncultured Thermomonosporaceae bacterium
CCTTGAGCCCGGTCTGCATACGACCCTCCACCAATAGCCGAATAGCGCTCGACTACCTTATTCGACCGACCAGTCGGTATTTTGCCGTCATGGATCTCTCCGGCGCCGTAGCCATCATCACAGGTGCGGGCAGCGGCATCGGCGCCGCCCTGGCGCGCAGGTTCGACCGCGCGGGAGCCGCCGGGCTGTGCCTCGCCGACCTCAACGGAGAGTCGGCGGCGTCCGTCGCCGCGGGGCTGAGCTGTCCGGCGGTCTCGATGCGCACGGACGTGACCGACGAAGAGCAGGTACGGGCGATGGTCGACACCGCCGTCGCCAAGCTCGGCCCGATCGACCTGATGTGCTCGAACGCGGGGATCGCCACCGGTCTCGGGCTGGCGGCGCCCGCCGATGTCTGGGCGGCCGCCTGGGCGGTCAACGTACGGGCGCACGTCTACGCCGCCCGCGCGGTCGTCCCCGACATGCTGGCCCGCGGCCGCGGCTATCTGCTCAACACCTGCTCGGCCGCCGGGCTGCTCACCCAGCCGGGCGACGCGCCGTACGCGGTGACCAAGAACGCCGCGGTGGCGTTCGCCGAATGGCTGGCCGTCACCTATGGCGACCAGGGCATCAAGGTCAGCGCCCTGTGCCCGCAGGGCGTGCGGACCGCGATGCTCGACGCCGGCCTTGGCGACAGCCACGAGGCGGCCCGCCTGGTCGCCGCGGCCGGCGAGGTGCTCGCGCCCGAGGAGGTCGCGGACGCGGTCGTGGCCGGCCTCGCCGCCGAGCGATTCTTGATCCTGCCCCATCCCGAGGTCGCCGAGTACGCCCGCCGCAAGGGCGCCGACCGCGACCGCTGGCTGGCCGGCATGCGCCGCCTCGTCGCCTCGCTGCGCGCCTAGCGACGGGCGAGACCGGGCCAGACATCGATCGGGCGATACCGGCGCAGACCTGGTGAATGACGCTATGAGCCGACCTAGACCAGGGACGCCTGGGGATCGTACGCCGGGGCGAACCGGGCCCAGGGGCGGCGGCGTTCCAACTGCGCGGCCAGCTCGAGCAGCAGCCGCTCGCGGCCCGGCGTGGCGACGAACTGGACGGCGAGCGGCAGCCCCCGCTCGCTGACGCCGGCCGGGACGGAGACCGCCGGATAGCCGGCGAGGTTCCACGTCCCGGTCATCGGCGCGTACCGCACCGACGTGCCGAAGCTGCGCAGCCAGGCGTTCTCTCCGTGGCGGGCGCGCGGCGCCGGATGGGCCGTGGTCGGGGTCACGAGCACGTCGTGGCGCGCGAAGTACGGCGCGACCGCCTGGCGCAGCCGCTCTCGGTCGGAGTCCTTCGGCGGGCGTACCTTCGCGGCCAGCCGCCCGGCCCGCAGGTGCCGGCGGGTCCTGGGCTGCAGCAGACTCGAGGTGGCGGGATCGGCGAGGTAGGGCTCGGCGTCGTCGCCCGGAAAGAACAACCAGCGGACCAGGAACGCGTTCGCCGCCCAGATGGGCACACGCAGGTCGTCGGTCTCGACCGTGTGCCCGAGGGCGGCCAGTTCGGCGCCGGTCGCGCGCACGGTCCGCTGGAAGTCCTTGGCGATGGTCATCCCGATCGTCGGCGGATTGGCCGCCACGCCGATCCGCACCGGCTCGGGCTCGGCGATATCGATGAGACCGGGCTCGCCGGCCATGACGGCGAGCATGAGCGCGGCGTCGGCGACCGTGGTGGCGAGCGGCCCGTTCTCCGAAAGGCCGCCCCAGTCGTTCTCCCCGGGCTCGCGCGGGATCAGGCCGGGGCCCGGCTTGATCCCGAACAGGCCGCAGTTGGCCGAGGGAATGCGGATCGAGCCGCCCCCGTCGTTGCCGTGCGCGATCGGCACCATGCCCGATGCCACCGCCGCCGCGGCGCCGCCGGACGACCCACCGGCGGTCCGCCCGGTGTCCCACGGGTTGCGCGCCATCCCGTAGACGTTGTCGGTGAACGGGTAGAGACCCAGCTCGGGGAGGTTGGTGCTGCCGACGATGACCGCGCCGGCGGCGCGCAGCCTGCCCACCAGCGGATGGTCGTTTTCCTGCGGGACGTCCGGAGTGGCGGCCGAGCCGCGGCGCATCGGCTCACCGGCGACCGGCACGTTGTCCTTGATCGCGATCGGCACGCCGGCCAGCGGCAGCTCCGCGCGGTCGGCGCGGGCGTCGATGGCGGCGGCCTCATCGAGCGCCGCGTCGGCGCGCACCCGGACGAAGGCCCCGAGCTCACCGTCGATAGCCGAGATGCGGTCGAGATGCGCCCGCGTCACTTCGTGCGCCGTGGCGTCACCTGCCCGCACCGCCGCCGCGATCTCGGTCGCGGTCCTACCCACCCAGTCACTCATGATCGGGTCATCTCCTCATTTAATTGATCATGCGATCTGCTCGAAGGAGGGATGCGGGCCAAGCGCCCAATATTCGAACAGGCCGTAGCCGACGTTGCCTTCGTACTCGAAGCGGGCGACCGCGTCGACCATGCCCCACATGCGGCCGGCGTGATCCTTGTCGCGCGTGTCGTACGAGACACCCTGCACGACGAGGTCGGGGCCTTGATACATGCCGTGCCGCCAGTCGGATTCCAGGCCATACCCCGTACCGACCATCATGTGCACGGGCAGGAGCAAGGTGGCGTGCACGTCGAAGGGCTTGCCGGCGGGCGGCGAGAAGGAGATCGTCGCGGTCGCCGCCTCGCGCGTGCCGGCGACGTAGCCGGGGCGGTACTCAGGCCGGCCGAGGTACTCCGGCTCGCGCGCCTCGTCCGGCCAGACGCGGGTCAGGAGGTCGCGGGTGATCTCCGGGTCGCGTTGGTCCGGTACGGGCATGGCCGCCTCCCAGCCGGGCGTCGGGCCGGCGCCCGCTGACACCAGCGGTGAAACGTGTTCTACCAACGGGCTTTTGGTCCGTCAACAGCCGGCGCATGGCCGCGAGAGCCGCCACCACCCTTGGCGGCGGGCCGGACCCCGATGAAAGGATCGGATCATGCGTTTGACGAAGCTGACCCACGCGTGCGTACGACTGCAAAAGGACGACCGGACCCTCGTCATCGACCCCGGCACGCTGACCAAGGAGGCCGACGCGCTGGAGGGCGCCGACGCCATCCTCATCACCCATGAGCACGTGGACCACCTCGACAGCGACCGGATGCGCGCGGCGTTGGACGAGCGGCCCGACCTGGAGATCTACACCTGCCGGGCGGTCGCCGACCTGCTGTCCGGGCTGCGCACCCGGGTCCTCGGCGACGGTGACGCGGTGACCATCGCGGGGTTCGATGTCGCGGTCGTCGGGGAAAAGCACGAGGTCGTCCACCCCGACGTGCCCCCGGTCGACAACATCGGCTTCTTCATCGACGAGACGGTCTTCCACCCGGGCGACGCCTTCACCGTGCCGGAGCGTCCGGTCCCGACGTTGCTGGTGCCGACGAACGCCCCGTGGATGAAGAACACGGAGATGATCGCCTACCTGCGCGAGATCGCGCCGGAGCGGGCGTACTCCGTCCACGATGGTCTGGTCAACGACGTCGGCCGGTGGCTCATCGACAACAACCTCGGCGGGGAGGGCAAGCAGCAGGGCAAGGACTTCCGCCGGCTCGCCCCCGGCGAGTCGCTCGAGCTGTGACCCGGATCGAGGCCGTCTTCTTCGACATCGGCGAGACGCTCGTCAGCGAGGGCGAGATCTACTTCAGGTGGGCCGACTGGCTGGGCGTGCCCCGGCACACCTTCCTCGCCACGCTGGGCGCCGTCGCGGCCACCGGCGGATCTTCGTTGGAGCTCTTCACCCGCTTCCGGCCCGATTTCGACCTGGAGACGGAAGAGCGGCGGCGGGCGGCGGCTGGCGTGCCGAACGGCTTCGGCCCGGCCGACCTCTACGACGACGCGCGCGCGTGCCTGACCGCCCTGCGCGCGCAGGGCCTGTTCGTCGGCGCGGCCGGCAACCAGCCGGCCGCGGCCGCCGAGCAGTTCGCGACGCTCGGCCTGGACGTTGACGTGGTCGGCATCTCCGCGCTGTGGGGCGTCGAAAAGCCCGCCGCCGAGTTCTTCGCCCGCTGCGTGGCCGCCGCGGCCCGCCCCCCGGCCGCCATCTTGTACGTCGGCGACCGCATCGATAACGACGTACGGCCCGCCCTATCGTGCGGCCTGCAGGTCGCCCATCTGCGACGCGGTCCCTGGGGTTACACCATGCGCGACGACGAGGCCCTGGCCCGCTGCTTGTTCCGGTTGGACTCGCTCGCCGAGTTGCCCGCCCTGGTGGCCCGCCACAACGCGCGCGCCACCCCCTAAGGGTTGCCCCTTACTCCGCTGGTATGACGCCAGAACGGTCCTTTGCGGCGATTCGCCGTCTGCATTCCCTTTCATAGCGTGGGTAGCTGATAAGGGAGCAATCCATACCATCTGGGGGGTAACCACCATGAATAACCTCTATCGCCCGCATGACGGCCGGATGATCGCCGGAGTCTGCGCCGCCCTGGGCCGCCGCTTCGGCATCAGCGTCGGCATGATCCGCATCCTCGCCGTCCTGTCCTGCCTGCTGCCCGGCCCGCAGTTCATCGCCTACATCATCCTGTGGATCATGATCCCCAGCGAGAAGAAGTACGCCGCCACCCACTACTGACCGAACGAACTTCCTTTCGGCCGGACAGGAGAGGAAGATGGCGAGAGAAGCGAGGAGTGATAGCGGGAAACTTGCGAATGACTACGCATGGTAGCGGGGACGAATCTAATATGCACGACGTGACCAGCGCACTCGAATACTGGCCGTCCCCGCCCCCCTGGGGATGGACCGCCGACGACCTCGACCATCTCCCGGCCGAGGGCCCCAACGGCGAACCCGACTTCTTCAAGCGCGTCGAGTTGATCGATGGAGCCCTCGTCTTCATGTCCCCCCAGAAGCGTTTCCACAACCGGGTGAACCACGGACTTACGATCAGCCTCAACGCCCAGGCACCGGATCACCTGGCCGCCCTAGATCAAATGGATGTCAAGCTCGGGTATCGGATGCGTCCCTGCCCCGACGTGTTGGTGCTCGACGCTGCCGCGGCGGAGGACGACAACCGAACTTTCTATCGTCCCGCCGAGGTCTATCTGGTCATCGAGGTGGTCTCGTCCGAGTCAGAGGACCGCGACCGGAAGACGAAGCCGCCGCGGTACGCCGATGCGGGGATCGCGCACTTTTGGCGGGTGGAGGAACACGAGAACAAGCCCGTCGTCTACGTCTACGAACTCGACCCGGCCACCGAGGCGTACGCCCTTACCGGCATCCACCACGGCCGCTTGGAGGTCCCGGTGCCGTTCCCCATCGACATCGACCTCGACAACCTGCCGGCATAGGCGTCCGAGACGCGACCGCACTTAGGAACCGTCGGCCTCGGGCGGCCGCTTGGTGAGCGCGAGGCGCTGTTGTTCGGCTTCGACGATCTGGCGGGCCAGGTCCTGCTCGGACAGATCGAGGGCGTCGGGGGTCGACTCGGCGACGTCGCTGCGGCGCGCGTATGAGTCGAACAAGCGGGCCTTTTTGTGCAGGATCTCCAGCATCCGCTGGTCGACGCTGTCGGCCGCGAGGAGCCGGTGGACTTGGACCTTTCGCGCCTGGCCCATGCGATGCGCGCGGGCTATCGCCTGACTTTCCATGGTGGGCTTGACCTGCGGTTCGCACAAGATCACGACGGAGGCGGCCTGGAGGTTGAGACCGATGCCGCCGACTTGGATCTGGCTGAGCAAGACCGCGTGCCCGGAAGCCGCTGAGAAGGCGTCCACGATCTGCTGGCGACGAAGCGGTGAGACCTTGCTCGACAAAGGCCCATACACACTGGGCCCGAGTTGCTGCCGGACGGCGGCCAATACGTCCCGGAAGAAGGAGAAGACGAGCACCTTGAGATGGGTCTCGGCGGCTTCCTCGACCAACTCCTGGAGCCGTTCGAGCTTCGCCGACTTCTCCGGGTCGTGGTAGGCGGCACGGCGCATCGCCATGAAGTTGCCCGCGGCGACGGCGTCGCGGTAGGCGTCCATGTCCGCCGCGCTCAGTTCCTCCCATTCGTCGACGTGGACGAGGTCGGGCAACTCGGTGAGGACGTCTTCTTGATTTCGCCGAAGGTAGGCGGGTGCGACGGCTCGCCGGAACGCCCGGGGGCCCGCCGCGCCGTCGCTGTCCGCGATCTGTTCCACCAGGGCGGGCTGTAGGTACCGCACGAGATTGCGGAACTCCTCGACCCGGTTTTCCATCGGCGTGCCGGTGAGGAAGAGCACTCGTTCCGTATGCTCCGTCCATCGGGCCACGGCCCTCGATCGGCGCGTTTCAGGATTCTTGGCGTAGTGCGCCTCGTCGAGGACGAACATCCCCACCCGCACCCCGTCCGGCATCGGGAGGGCATGCAGGCCGTCGACGGTCGTCACGGCGACCCCGCCGCCGGTGCGCCAGGCCGCGAGAGCATCCGCCTTGTCCGGCCCATGCACCTGGTGGGCGGTCAGCCTGCTGCGCGTCTCGATCTCCCGCAGCCAGTTGATCAGGACGCTCGCCGGGCACGCCACCAGGAAATGCCGCTCACCTTGCGCCCTGAGGTGCGCCAGCGCGGCGA
>CALAED010000130.1 GCA_937891035.1 uncultured Thermomonosporaceae bacterium
AGCGTCGTACGGCCCCGACGCGACCCCCACGCTGACCGCGCCGGCGGCGCGCGCCGCGTCCACGTCCCCGGTGTGGTCGCCCACGTAGATGGCGGCGCCGTGCTCGCGCAGCGCGACCGCCTTGCCGGCGGCGAACAGCGGCCCGATGACGACCGTGACCGGCAGGCCGAGGATGCGTACGGTCTGTTCGGCGTCGCGCTGGTTCTTTCCCGTCACCACCATGGCGCGCCCGCCCCGCTCGCGTACGGCGTGTATGGCCTCATGCGCGCCGGCCATCGGCTTGGTCACGGGGATGGCGATCCCGGGGTACAGCTCGCGGAACCGGCGAACCATGGCCGGTACGCGCTCGGCCGGGTACCAGTTGGCGAGCTCGACCTCCAATGGTGGACCGAGCCGCGTACTGATCAGGTCGCTGTCGATGAACACTCCGGTCTCGGCCGCCAGCGCGTCGTAAACTGCCGCGATCCCACGGCGCGTGTCCGCGAGGGTCATGTCAAGGTCAAAACCCACCATGAGAGGCGCCACGCGTCTCAGGGTAGGGGAGGGATTATGGGCGATCATTACCACCCGTTTACCCGCGCCCTCCCTGTAGTGGCGATGCGACGGGATCCGAGCGAGAGGGCGCGGGAGCTCAATGCGAGATCTGACCATCCGAAACAAACGTTTTCTGCTGTATCTATACCCTCGCTCGCGCTCAGAAACCCTAGGAGTCCCCACGGTCCCGAAAGGACAGCGCCATGACGGAGCAACCGGGCGGCCGTCCAGAGCAGGCGCCCGACACCCCCACGAATAGCACCGCACAGGGCACCACGACAAACGCGCACGGCAGCACAACCAACGCGGAAAGCAGCACAAGAAGCGCGCAAAGCGGCACCAGAAACGACGCTACGACGAGCACGACGACGAACGCGTCCGAGGCGCCGCCACGGTCCCGCAGGACGCGGCCGCGCATCGGCTCCACCGGGTACGGCTGGCGACGGATCCGCGACGCGCTCGCCACCGCCGTCGTACTCGTGGCGGCGACCGTGGCGGTCATCCTTGCCGTGCACGTCGTTTTCGTCGTCTTCGAGGCCAACGGCGCCAACGGCATCGTCAAGACGATCAACAGCTGGGCCGGCACACTCGCCTGGAACTTCAAGGACATCTTCACGCCGGCCGACCCCAAGGCGGCGGCGTTCGTCAACTACGGGCTGGCCGCGGCGATCTATCTGATCGCCGGGCGGGTCCTGGCCGCCATGATCCGCCGAGCCGGATGACACCCGCCGGCTAGGAAACGCCGGGAAGGGCCTGCCACTCGTACCACGAGATGTCCCGGCCCGGGAGCCGCACGGTCTCGAACGGCCACGTCGTGTCCAGCCATTCCCGGACGAACTCCTCGAGCTCCTTTTCCAGGCCGTTGCCTTCCTGGTCGGCCCGGACCCAAAAGCCGACTTCGGTGTCGGCCCCCACCTTCTCGGGCGGGAAGATGTAGACGCAGCCAAGCAGCCGCGCCTCGTCGGGCGTCAGCACCGCGTAGGTGAAGGAACGGCGCAGCTCGCCCTCCTTTTGGTGCCAGGCCAAGGTGACCAGGTTCTGTTCAAGGGTGAGATCGGGGGGCGGCCACCCCCAGATGGCGCCAAATTGATCCCAGAGCCGATCCCGGCTGCTCATGACGGCGTCGAAGTAACGCACGACGTCGTGCACGCTGATGGGCCGAAGCTGGAATCGCAACCCCGCCACGAGGGTGGGCACGTAGAAGTCCTCGGGCAAGAACGCCACACCGGACCCCTTCCCTAGCGAAGCACGAGCGTGATGAACCACAGCACTCTAGTGTCTCCCGGCCGCTGCATCGTCCCTCGGCGGGTGGCGAGCTTGCCGTCCTCCATGTGAACGCGCTCAACCGGCCACATGCCCTAGTGTCATGGGGGAGGACAACGCGATGACGAGATCGACGCGCGAGCGGATCGTGGCCGAGGCACTTCGGCTGTTCGCCGAACGGGGCTATGCCGCCACGTCCGTCGCCGAAATCGAGGCAGCCTCTGGTCTCTCGCCGGGGGCGGGTGGCCTCTACCGGCACTTCCGGTCCAAGGAAGAAGTGCTCGGCGCGGCCGTACGCGAGCACATCACCCGCACCAAAGAACAGATCAGCACGGTGATGGAGCGGGCCACCGCGTTCGAAGAACAAACGCTCGCCGAGCGGCTCCGGCTGGTCTGCAAGGCCGGCCTGGCCAAGATGCGCGAGGAACAGGACCTGATCCGGGTGCTCTTCCGCGATCTCGATCAGTTTCCCGGTCTCGTCGCCGAGATCCGCGAAGGCATCGTCAACCCGCTCTACGACGCGATCGCGTCCTGGCTTTCCCAGCAGCCCGAATTCGCCGGCGCCGAGGAGGACTGGCCGGCGATCTCGTCGATCCTGGGCGGCTCCGTGGTCAACTACTGGCTGGCCAACGAGTCGCTGTACGAGCCGCCGACCCGGATCAACGAGGAGCGGTTCATCGCCGCCTGGGCCCGGCTCGCGTTCGGCCTCATCGCCCCCGAGGTCGCCCCCGAGCGCGCCTCCGCGTGATCCGTACGGTCGGGTCGCCGAACCGGGCCGGCACATTCCGTACCTCTGCGGGCTTGGTCGCGCCACCGGCCGCCGTCCGGTGCTCCTCCATGCGTTGCCTGAGCCGCGTCATGAAGTCGATCCGCTCACGCGCACCCAGGTGGCGTTGCGCGGCGTCGTTCGCCCGGCTGAGGTACTCCAGGACGACCTGCTCGGCTTGCTCGGTCATCGTTCCCCGCTCCGCGCCATGAGCCGATACTGACCTACGGTTGGGGAGATGGAAACGTACGCCGACTGGGTGCGGGCGCGCACCGACGACGAGTTGCGCGCACTTCTTTCCGAACGCCCGGAGCTGATCACTCCGGTGCCGGCGGACATGAGCGCGCTCGCCGCCCGGGCGGCAACGCCTTCGGCCGTCGTGCGCGGCCTGGATCGTCTCGACAAGTTCGCGCTGGCGGTTGTGGAGGCGCTGCTCGCGGTGCCCCAGCCGACGCCGTACGACCGGCTGGCGGCCGCATTCGACCGCCCCGAGCCGGGTGAGTCGGCGGCCGAGCCGGCGGCCCCGGCGCGGGTCAGGGCGGCCGTCGACCGCCTCACGACGCTCGGCCTCGTCTGGGGAGACGACGATGCCCTGCGCACCGCGCCCGGAGTGCGCCAGGCGCTGCCGCATCCGGCCGGCCTCGGCCCGCCGGCCCGGGAGGCCTTCGCCGGATATGCGATCGAGCGGCTCGAGGCCCTGGCGGCCGACCTCGGCGTGGTCCCGGCGACGGCCTTTCCCGTCGCCGACGCGCTGATCGATGCGATCGCCGCCCGGCTGTCCGAACCGGGCGACCTCATCGAGGACGCCGGCACCGAGGCCCGGGCGGCGCTCGACGATCTGACCTGGGGACCTCCGGTCGGCCGGGTCAGTGGGGCGCGGCGGCCGGTGCGCCTCGCCACGGCGGCGACGCCGATCGAGTGGCTGCTCGCTCGCGGCCTGCTCGCCGCCGCCGACGACCGCGCCGTCGTGTTGCCCCGGGAGGTGGCCCTGTACCTGCGCGGCGGCCGGCTCTTCCGCGAGACCATCGGCGGCCCGCCCCCGCTCGACGGCACCGTACGCGGTCCCGACCTCGTGGACAGAACGGCCGGCGGCCAGGCCCACACCTTCGTCCGTACGGTCGAGGACCTGCTGGACCGCTGGGGCGTCCGCCCGCCGCCGGTCCTGCGCACCGGCGGTCTCGCGGTCAGGGAGCTGCGGGTCACGGCCGCGGAGCTCGACGTGCCGGAGTGGACGGCCGCGCTGCTGCTCGAGGTGGCCCACGCCGCCGGACTGCTCGCCCGGCACGGCGGGGAATGGCTGCCCACCAAGACGTTCGATCTGTGGCGGCTCCAGGACACGGCCGTACGGTGGCTTGAGCTGGCCGGCGCCTGGCTGGACACCGACCGAGTCCCGGGCCTGGCCGGCGGACGGGATGAACGGGACAAGACAATCAACGCGCTGGCCGAGGAATCGGTCCGTACCAGCGCGGCCCCGGTACGCCGGGCGGTCCTGGCCGCGCTCGCCCGCGCGCCGGCGG
>CALAED010000131.1 GCA_937891035.1 uncultured Thermomonosporaceae bacterium
GCAGCGCCGCCGAATAAAGCTGATCAAGGAACGGGAGCACATCTCGCTGGAACCGATCACGTTGTCGCTGCCGGTCAGAGTCCGTCGGTGGATCGGTCGGTGCCGTCATCACGCTTCTCCCCCATGGCGGTGGACAGGGCCGGGCATCGTGCCTGTCTCCTGCCGCCTGCCCCCTCCGCTTGCGACGTGGCTCGCGTGGTGCCCGGCAGGCCGTCCGCGCCCCTGGAGCACGGGGACAAGATGGCGCGCGGACGGCCTGAGCCTTCGGGTCCGTCACGAACTCTTTCGCCGACGAGCGATCCGCCGGCCGGCCACGGCGGCCACGATGGCGGTCGCCGCCGAGGCGATGGCCATCCGTACCTTGTTGCGGAGCGCCAAGGCCATGACGAGGCGGGCGCCGCCGACCGAACGCGCTACGGCCTTCCCGCCCGTGGCCCGTACATCGTCCTTGACGTTGGCGACACGTTCTCGAGACAGTCCCTTCTCACCGGCCTTCGCCGTTGCCTTCGTGGCGAGCCCGCCGGCCTTGCCGGAGACCTTCTCGCGGAGATCGTTGCGATCCTGACCCATGTGGATCGGCCTCTTCTCGCGATCGACGTTATTTGTCGGAGATGGGAGGCCTACCCCCGGAAGCGCCATCGATGCGGATACGTCCGAACGGACGATCTGTTCCGTTAACGCGAATAGCCCGTTTGATGCCGGGCAGGGCCGACAGAGCGACCGCATGACAACAACACGACAAACGCACAAGGAGGCGTTCTTTCATGTCGCATCTCGGGGGCAGGACCATCGCATTCCTGGTGGCGCCGGAGGGAGTCGAGCAGATCGAGCTCACCGAGCCCTGGCGGGCCGTGGAGCAGGCCGGCGGCACGCCGCGGCTGATCTCCACCAAGATCGGTCGCATCCAGGCCTTCGACCATCTCGACAAGGCCGACACCTTCCAGGTCGACGCCACGGTGGACGCGGTCTCGGCGGCCGACTTCGCCGGTCTCGTGCTGCCCGGCGGGGTGGCCAACCCGGACTTCCTGCGGATGGACGGCCGGGCCGTCGCGCTCGTCAAGGAGTTCTTCGACGCGGGCAAGCCCGTGGCGGCCATCTGTCACGCCCCATGGACGCTCGTCGAGGCCGACGTCGTGCGCGGGCGCACGCTGACCTCGTGGCCCAGCCTGCGGACCGACATCCGCAACGCCGGGGGCACCTGGGTCGATGAGGAGGTCCGCGTCTGCATGGCCGGCCCGAACACGCTGGTGACCAGCCGCAAGCCGGACGATCTCAAGGCGTTCTGCCTGGAGGCGGTCACCTCCATCGCCGACGCTTCGTGACCGCGGCCGGCGTGCGCCGGTTCCCGGCCGGGACGGTGAGGTCCCGGCCGGGACCTCACCGTTCGGATTCGTCGGGCTCGACGTGCATGGCGCGTTCTTCCGCGCTGTAACCGCCGGCGTCGGGGCCGACGTCATCGGCGATCATGTCTTTTTCCGTGTCGGGCGCCCCGCCCTCGTCGGGCTCGACGACCCGGACCGCCGGCTCGGCGACCTCTCCGGGCGCGGCGGCCTGCGTGGCTTCCGCCGGTTCCGCCGCATCTGCCTCCTCGCGGGCCAGCCGCCCGTCCAGCGACTCGGGCTCGCGTTGCT
The DNA here is from genome assembly GCA_937891035.1 of uncultured Thermomonosporaceae bacterium. GTDB lineage: Bacteria > Actinomycetota > Actinomycetes > Streptosporangiales > Streptosporangiaceae > CALAED01. The sequence goes on from CALAED010000131.1 coordinate 1,632, forward strand.
CCTCGGCCGTGGTGCCGTACTCATCGACGGCCATCGGCTCGTCGCCCGGCACCGGCTGTTGCTGCGGATCGCTCGCCCACTGCTGTTGCGGTGTGCCGTCCTGCAGATCCGGGATCCCCTCGTCCTCGAGCGAGGACTCGGGGTCGCGTCCTGGCTCTCCCATCGCTCCTCCCCTGGAAACCGTCGGCCATCGCCGGTCATCGCCGGCCGGTGTCAAAACCGCCGGTCTTCGTGGCCATGCTCGAGCTGCTCGGCGACCTCGGCGAAGTTGTGGTACGACCGTTCCGGAAGCTGCTCGAGCGCCGCGACGGCGACTTCGGGCGCTCCCTGATCGAGGGCGTGCACCGCCAGCGTGCGCGGCGTGGCTGGATAGTCCACTCCCACCAGGACCTGGGCCATGGCGCTCCGCTCGGCCACGTCCCGCGGGGTCATCCCCGGCGGTGCCGCACCTGGCCGCGCGGTTCCGAACGAGGTCGGATCACGACCGGTGTCGGTGTCGACCGGCTCCGGGTCCTTGAACTCCTCGGCATGGGTGGGACCGCGGCCACGGATCATGCCTTCGGTCTCGTGCTTCAGCTCGTCATCGAGCCGCGGGCCATGTTTATCGCTCTTGTCTGGCATTGAATTTCCCTGCTCGATTCGGGTGAGCGTGCGCTCTCCCCCGGAGGCGTACCCGGCGGGTGCGGATCATGCGTCGGAAGGGTGCTCACCGCACGCGGAACGGCTCGGCGGCGGCCGCCCGGAAGACCAGGCCGTGGCCGGCGCCGTCGTCCCGCGGCCGGATGGACCCACCCTTCGGGGACAGCGTGCCGTCGAAGAACATCTCCTCGATGCGGACGTGATCGTGGAACCACTCGATGTGCCGGGCGTTCGGCATCGCAGCCATGACCGCCGCGTGCAGGTGCGGGGCGCAATGCGCGGACACCTGGCGACCGTGCGCCCGGGCCAGCGCGCCCACCCGCAGGAACTCGGTGATGCCGCCGCAGCGGGTCACGTCGGCCTGAAGACAGTCAACGGCCTCGACCATGCCCGCGAAGTAGGGCAGGTCATAGCCGTACTCGCCCGCCGCGACCTCGGGCGCCACGGCCTGGCGCACCGCGCGCAGGCCGGGCAGGTCATCGGAGGAGACGGGCTCTTCGAGCCAGCGCAGGTCGAGGCTCTGCGCCGCTCTGGCCATCCTGATCGCCTGCTTGACCGAGTACCCGCCGTTGGCGTCCGCGTACAGCTCCACCCGGCTGCCGACCAGCTCCCTGGCGAGCAGCAGCCGCCGCATGTCGCGCTCCTCGTCGGCGCCCCACCGCTCGCCGATCTTTATCTTGACGCGCGGGATGTCGAGCTCGCCCGCCCAGCGCTGGAGCTGGACGCGCATCGCTTCGGAGTCATAGCTGATGAACCCGCCGCTGCCGTAGACGGGCACGTCGTCGTTGACGGCACCGAGCAGCCGGTGCAGCGGCAGGTCCACGATGCGGGCCTTGAGGTCCCACAGCGCGCAGTCGATCGCCGAGATCGCCATCGAGCAGATACCGGGCCGGCCCGCGTTCCGCACGGCTCTGCACATCGCCTCGTGGGCGCCCGCCACGTCGAGCGCGGACCGGCCGCGAACCGCCCCCGCGAGAGGGTCCGCGACGACGTCCGCGATGGCGGCCGGGCCGTAGGTCCAGCCGGTGCCGGCGGCGTCGCCGGCGCGGACCGAGACCAGCACCATCGTCGTCGCGGACCACTCCAGGGTGCCGTCGGACTCGGGCTCGTCCGTCGGGACCGTGTAGGCCGCGGCGTCGATGGGACCGATCTCGATAGATCCGGTCTCGATCATGCCGTCTCCGGCATGGCTGCGCCCTTCGGCGCCCGGCACGACCGCTTCGACGTCATGCGGCACGCCTACCCACTGGGCGAGTTTCAACCGTATCGATCCGGCGGCGACGACGGGGCGCGCGTGTCTCGTGCCGCCGCCGCGCGGCGCGGCACCTGCGAGACTGAGGAACGTGACCGATCATGCCGCGAACGCCGACGCCGACGCCGGCGGGGACGCCGGTGGCGCGACCCCCGCGGAGCCGGAGCGGCGGTGCTCGGCGAAGGGCTGCGGCGCGGCGGCCGCCTGGGCGGTGCGCTGGCGCAATCCGAAGATCCACGGACCCGAGCGCCGGAAGATCTGGCTGGCCTGCGACGACCATCGCGCGTACCTGTCGGACTTCCTCGGCGGCCGCGGCTTTCCGTACGACGTCGTACCGCTCGCCGACCTCGACTGACGCCGACTGATACCGCCGCCGAACGCCCCGCGCCGCCCCCTGCCCTACCCCTCTTGCCGCCAGCCGGCCGCCAGGCCGGTGATCCGGGCGGCGGCGTCCCTGGCCGGCTGCCCCGCCCCGACGGCGAGCCCGAGCAGGTAGGCGGTCAGCGGAGCCGCCGGGCGAGCGACCCCGTGCGCCACGTCTTTAGCCAGGTCGAGAACCAGGTCGCGATCCATATTGTCGCGATCGAGCCCGAGTTCGCGGCAGACCGTGTCGAGCCAGTCCTCCAGCATCGTTCCTCCATCCACGCGTCCATCCACGCGTCGTCTGGCCATCGCCAGGTCCCGCGTCGTGTCGCAGTCGTACCACGGAGGACGGTCCCCCGCGGGCAGCCGCACCCTCACCGGAGCGAGCGGCGCCAGGACACCGCGCAGCGACGCGCCGGCATACCCGCGAAGCGCTCTTCGCAGCCGCTCGGTCCGCCAGGCCCCCGCCAGCCACTGATCCTTGCCCGCATCGTCGACGAGCACCGCGCCCGCCGCGCCCGCCGCCTCCGCCGTGGTGAGCAAGTGAGCGACGTGCGCCGGGCGCACGAACGGCAGATCGGCGGCCAGCAGTAGGGTCCACGACGCGGTCACCTCGGCCAGCCCGGCCCGCAGCGCCGGCACCGGACCCGCGCCCGGCGGCTCCTCGCGGACGGCGATCGCATCGGGCAGTTCCGGCCGGGGCGGGCCGACGACCACCAGCCGGCCGGCGCCGGGCACCGCGGCGGCCACGGTCACGACCAGCGGCCGCCCGCCGACCAAGGCCCCCGGCTTGTCGATTCCGCCGAGTCGGCGCGCCGCGCCGCCGGCCAAGATCACGGCGTCGTACGGCGTGACCGGCCCGGCGCCGGGCGGTGGGTGGGCCGTCACGTCAATCTGCTCCGGGGCGCTCGCCGGTCGCGCGCCTGCCGGTCACCCGCCGATGGCCGACATCGGGCGGGCCGGCTGCAAGAACGATGGATCGTCGATCCCGTGGCCGGGCCGCTTGGTCCACACCGCCTTGCGCCACCGGTCGGCGATCTCGTCGTCGGACGCGCCGCCGCGCAGTGCCGCGCGCAGGTCGGACTCCTCTCGCGCGAACAGGCAGTTGCGCACCTGTCCGTCGGCGGTCAGCCGCACCCGGTCGCAGGCCCCGCAAAACGGGCGGGTGACCGAGCCGATCACGCCGACGCGGGCGGGGTGGCCGACGGAGCCGTGGTCACCGCCGACGATGAACGTCTCGGCCGGCGCGCTCCCCCGGTCGCGTGGATCGTCTGGGATCAGGTCGAAGACCTCGGTGAGCCGCGCCAGGATCTGATCGGCCGTCACCATGTTCTCGCGCCGCCAGCCGTGCTGGGCGTCCAGCGGCATCTGCTCGATGAACCGCAGCTGGTAGCCGTGGTCGAGGCAGTAGCGCAACAGCGGGACCGCCTCGTTCTCGTTGACGCCGCGCATAAGCACCGCGTTGACCTTGACCGGCGTCAGCCCCGCACGGGCCGCGGCGGCGAGCCCGGCCAGCACGTCCGAAAGCCGGTCGCGGTGGGCGAGCCGGCGGAACACGTCGCGGTCGAGCGTGTCGAGCGAGACGTTGATGCGGTCGAGTCCGGCACTGCGCAGCGGCTCGGCCAGCCGCTCCAGGCCGATGCCGTTGGTGGTCA
>CALAED010000132.1 GCA_937891035.1 uncultured Thermomonosporaceae bacterium
CAGGTCCATCAACAGCGCCCGCCGGGTCGCCACCGACCCCTTGCCGGCAACGGCGCCTATCTCCGTACAGGCGGCGTCGACCGCGGCGACGGTGAGCGTGGGGGTCGCGACCGGCGGCGGCAGGTCGCGCAGCGACGCGTAGCCGACGCCGATCTGTCGCTGTGGCAGCTCGCCGGACAGGTAGGCGACGGCCACCGGGACCTCGGCGCCCTCGGCCTGCCGCAGGCACTCGGCGAGCAGCTCTGTCTTGGCCCGGCGGGCCGACGTCGCGGCGACCGCCCGGGATGTCCGAGCCACATCTGCGAGCAACACGATCACATTGTCGCTCGTGGTACCGACATCGACTCTCAACAGGGGTGGCGACCGGGCTTGTCCGCGCTGCCAGGGTTTTGTACGAACCCTGGATCGAGGGGGCGGCGGCGGTTAGGTTGCGGGGTGGAGGTTGCTCGATAGGGGGAGTAAGGGAGTTGATTTGCCGCTAGCACGTCCCCCGGAGCCGTTCAACCGGGTCTACTCAACGCCTGTACCGCCCCCGCAGACTCGCCGGCCGGTGGTGATAGGTGGCGTCCTCACGGCCGTCGTCGCATTGGCGATCGGTGCCGGCGGTCTCGTTGTGTACGACAGGTACGACGGGGCGCCGCAGGCGTCGACCACGAAGCAGGCGCGGGCCGGCAAGCCCCAGGCGGCCGACGCGGGCGCCCAAGCGGTCCTGCCGCAGGCGGCGCCGGGGCTGTTCAAGAGGGCGCCGCAGGCCTGCGTCATCGTGTCGCCGGACACCGTGCACCGCCTCGTCCCGGCGGCGACGATCGCGCGCGGCGGCGGCTTGACGGCATCGACCTGCGATTATTCGGGCAAGGTCGGCTCTCGCTTCCGCGAGTTGCGGGTCGAGACGCAGATCTTCACGCCGGCGGTCAGCCCCGACCCGGTCGACGACGCCAAGGCCGCGATCGGCAACCGCTGGGCGGATGCCCGAGAGGATCCCGTCGTCCGGACCGTGGAGATGCGGCACGTCGCCGGGCTTGGTGACGAGGCGTACGAGCGATACGCGACCGACAAGGGTCAGCCGACGGTCGTCGGCGAGGTCGTCGTGCGGGTGCGCAACTCGCTCGCGGCGGTGAGCTATGTCGAGAACGCGCCCGCCGCCGGCGGCGCCGACGCGGCAAGGCAGCGGTGCCTCGCCGAGGCGACGGCGGTTGCCAGAGAGATCCTGCGCGCATTCAAATAGCCCGATAATCAGGAAAGCGGTTGCTTCAAATAGGCCGCGCTTAAATCGGCTACTTGTCACCTCAGTCGCTTACGTCAATGTACGCTGGTGGCCCTCGGAATCAGCCGGGGCGGTTTCGGCGACGCAGTGCATTGGTTCCGTTACGGGATTTGCGGGAACGAAACCGGCGGAGGGGTCCCCAGCCGCGTCGACGAGGAGGTGGAGGCGGTGGCCGCAAACGGATCCGGAATCTCTTGGGCCCGTTAGGTCATAGTATTTCCGCAGTTCAGGGGAGGTTTTGACGTCGATAAGAGTCGCCGAGCGCCAGCCGCTCGGCGACTCTTTGCGTTGGCTTCGTCGCTTTCTGCAGACCAATCCACCATAACGATTCCGCGAAGCGCGAATAACTGACCGCGAACTAATGCGGACAGAATGTCGATGTCCTCGGGAACACGCGACATAATAGGTTCCGATGGACGCGTCTGGAGGCCGGATTGGTCGTCACGGGACACACGTGCGATGTCTGGTGGGCCACACTATCGGACGTACGGCCTGAGCACACGGCGCTGCTCAACCCGATCGAGCATGGACGGCGGGAGCGCTATGTGCGGGCCGCTGACCGCGACCGGTTCACGCTGGGCGTCGCGATGACCAGACTGGCGCTCGGCCCCCTGGTCGGCCTGCCGCCGGCCGAGGTGCCGCTGACCCGGTCCTGCCGCGACTGCGGTGAGCCGCACGGGCCGCCGGCCATCGCGGGCGGTCCGCATGTGTCGGTGTCGCACTCGGGGGACCGGGTCGCCGTGGCGCTGTCCGCGTACGGCCCCGTCGGGATCGACGTCGAGGAGTGCTCCCGGCAGTTGGACAGGGCCATCGAACGGCTCGTGCTCGCGCCGGCGGAGGCGGCCGCCACGGACGCGCCGGCGGGCGGCGACAGCGGCATCTTCACGTACTGGACGCGCAAGGAGGCCCTCATCAAGGCGACGGGCGACGGGCTGCGCGCCCCGATGACCGAGATCACCGTGTCGCCCCCTGACGAGCCGCCGCGGCTGCTCGCGTGGTCGGGCCGGGACGACCTCGTCGGCCGCATCACCATGTACTCCCTGGACCCAGGCCCCGGCTACGCCGCCTGCCTGGCCCTCATCGATCAGCCCGACGCCGAGGTACGCGAACACACCGCGGCGGAACTCCTCCACTGATATTGAGCGTCTCGTCGCTTGTCCGTCACTTGTCGAGGCGGCGCAGGTTGAACCCGTCCGCCGTGGTTTTGCCCGCCGAATGGAACAGGACGTCGAGTCGGCTGCTCATCACATAGTCACCGCACGGAGTCATCGCCACCATCGTCGGGGCGTGGTCGGGCCATGGGGTGGTGCTGACCCGGCGCGCGCTGCGCCAGCCGTCGTCCGACCGGATCACGATGACCCCCTCGATCGCGTTGGGGTAGGGCCGGATGGTGTTCGTCACGGCGACGAGGTCGCCGTTCGGCCGCTGCACGATCCCGTCGGCGCCGGCGACCGGCCTTTCGAAGGCCACCTTGGTCAGCGACCTCGGGTCGCTGATCGGGATCTTGAACAGGTCGCCGGTGTCGTAGCGCACCATGACGAGGTAACCGTCCCGATAGATGATCCCGTTGGGGCCGACGTCGGGGATGCCCTGTTTGATCGGCGCGGTGATCTTCGGGCTCTTGAGGAACACCGAACGCCGACCGGCCGGATCCACCCGATAGATGGTCCCGTTGAACGAATCGGTCACGTAGGCGTTCCCCGCGGGGTCCAGGGCGAGGTCGTTGGACAGGTGCAGACCCCGCTGCCAGCCCAGGTCGACCAGTTTGATGGTCTTACCCGTCCGCAGATCGAAGATCCCCAGCCCCGCCCAGCGGCCCGGAGTGCGCGGCGTCGACCGTTCACTGAGCTGGCCGCCCGGGCCGGCGAAGGTGTCGTCGTAGGTCACAAGCAGGCGGCCCCGGGCCTGATCGATCCGCATCCCGCCGGTGCCGACCAGCCGCCGGTCGGTGACCAGGGGAGTCGTGGTGGCGTCCGGGTTGACGATCGACACCGTTCCCTTGCGGAGGGAGCCGACCAACACCCTGGACCTGGTTGGGTCCCAGACCGTTCCCTCCGGATGCAGCGCCGCGGTATCGCTCCGGACCAGCGCGGGCGCCGGTTTCGCGCAGGGCGCCGTGGGATCGAACGATGGCCGGTCGGCGCCCGCCCCCGACTGGGCCGTTGAGGTCCCCGCGCAGCCAAGCGTCGAGAGCAAGGCCGCGGCGGTGAGCGTGTTGGCGGCCCGGCGCAGCGCGCCGGGCGCTGGTCTGCGGTTGAGCTCGAACGTTTCCAACGGGCGGGCCATGAGCCCTCCTTCGTGCCTCATGGGCCGGCCATGGGCCGGCGGATCATCGGGTCGGCGCCGGGGTCGGCACACTGGTTAGCGCTGACCGCCCGGACGCGGCTTGGTCCAGGCGCCGAGTTGCCGGGCGAGTTCCATCTCGTCTCGTACGGCCCAGTGCTCCCGCACCTGGCCGTCGCTGATCCGGTAGATGTGGATGTGCTGGACCTCGACGTCCTTGCCGGTGGCCGGCACGCCCATGAACTCGTGGTCATGGCGGCCCGAGAAGACCACCCGCAGGCAGGCCCGGTCGCCCTTCGCGAAGCCGTCGACGATGTCCCACCTGGCGTTCGTCCAGACGCTGCGCATCCAGCGCGCGGTGCTCGCGTAGCCGTCGGGGCCGCCGGGCGTTCCGGGCGGCGCCTCATGGTCGACGAAGTCGGGGGCGACCAGCCTCTTGGCCACCTCGTCGTCGCCGTCGTTGAAGATCTTCCCCATGGCCTTGGCGATCTCCAGGACTTCGTCGTCGTTCATGATGGCGGTGTGCTGCTGCGTCGACATTTCTTTCCTCCTCTTTCTCTTTCTCGGTTTTCTTTATGGATGTGTGTTCGTGCTATGTGGTCACAGGCCCATCGCGAGGCCGCCGCCGACCGGGATCGCCGCCCCGGTCACATATCCCGCCTCGGCGCCCGCCAGGAAACGCACCACGGCCGCCACTTCATCCGGCGTTCCGATCCGGCCGAGGGCGGTCTGGCTGAGCAGTTCCGCGCGGCGCTTGTCGGTGATCGGCTTGATCATCTCGGTGTCGATCAGGCCGGGCACTACGGCGTTGACCGTTATGTTCCGCGATCCCATTTCCCAGGCGAGCGAACGGGTAAGGCCCAAGAGCGCCGATTTGGATGCGGCGTAGTTCGTCTGTCCCGCCGAGCCGAGGAATCCCATCACCGAGGACATGAAGACGATGCGTCCCCAGCGCGCCTTGAGCATTCCGGGTATGGCGAGTTTCGCGACGCGGAACGCGCCCAGCACGTTCGTCTCCAACACATCGCGAAAGTCGGCGTCCGACATCATGGGTGACAGCGAATCCCTGGTGATGCCGGCGTTCGCCACGACGACCTCGATCCGGCCGTACTGCCCTTCCACTTGCTCGATCGCCTCGTGGATCGAGTCCGGGTCGGTGACGTCGCAGCGCACGCCGAAGAGTCCGTCTGGCGGTGGCTCGGTGCGGTATCCGGCCGCCACCTTGTCGCCGGCCCCGGCGAAGGCGCGCGCGACCGCGAGTCCGATTCCGCGGCCCGCGCCGGTGATGAAAACTGTCCGCGTCACGGCGTCAAACCTCCGTCTTCGCTCGGTATTCGGGGGCGAGAAGGTGCTCGAGTTCGTCGATGGCCGCCGCCGTGTCGGTGAAGTGAACGGCCTGCCAGCCGGCCTCGGCGGCGCCCGCGCAATTGGCCGCGAGGTCGTCAACCATGACGCATTCGGCCGGCGCGACTCCGGCTCGATCGGCGGCCAGATCGAAGATCTTCTGCTCGGGTTTGCGGCACCCCGCCTCGAACGAGAGCACCACGGCGTCGAAAAGCTCCTCCGGCGGGATCAGGCGGCGCCAGTGGCGGTCCCAGGACGGCACCATGTTCGACAGCATTCCGACGAACGCTCCGGCGGCCTTGAGTCGCCGGAGCCGGTCCAGCCAGCGCTCATTGGTCTCCCGGTCGGTGAACCATTTCTCCCCGAAGCCGGACAGATCGACGCTCGCGTCATGGTCGCGGCGGAGGATGTCCTCCATCTCGCTTGACCACTCCTCCTCGGTCATCAGCGGCGTGTCCAGTGGCGCCATGATGTCGGTGCCGTAGGCGTCGGCCACGGTCCGCATGGCGCCGAGGAACGCGTCCTCGCGTACGCCGACCCGGGCACAGAAGATCGACATGGTGTGGTCGATCGGCGGGGTGAGAACTCCCCCGTAGTCGGTCCACACGGCGCGTACGTGCGCGGTCATGCGGCTCCCTCCCATCGCGGGTCGCGCCGGTCACGCTGGACCGCCGGCTCGGCCAAGGTCACGAGATCCACGGCCGAGCGCGCGATTCGCTCGCCACCCTGCTCGAAGATCACCTCGGCGCCGGCCGGGTATCCTTCGTCGCCGTCCCGCCGGCCCAGCGGCCTGGCGCGTACGACGATCGGGGCGTCGAGCTCGGCGAACCGCTCGAAACCGGCGTCAAAGCCGGTCGCGACGGTGTGGCCGGCGTCGGCGGTCAGCAGGCTGAGCTGCCGCGCCGCCTCCATCAAGACCATGGCCGGGTAGTGGTCGTAGCTGTGGTCGAACAGGCTGGGGTGATCGAAGCGCGGGGCGAGCCGCGCCGACACCTCGGCGCCGTCGCGCACCGGGTCGGAGAGCACCACGTTCGCCGGATTGGACCGTCCGACGAGTTCGGGCCGCACCGGATCGCCGCCTTCGGCTGGTCCGGCGCCGCCCGGCCCGCGCTGCAGGCGCCGCAGCGCGGCGTACTGCTTCGCGGTCGTGCAGCCCACCGTGATGTGCGCCCTGCCCACCTGCCGCCGCGCCAGCCAAAGCTCCAGGTCGAACCGGAGACCGCGCACGTCCCCCCGAGGGCCGCGCCGGGCCCGCACGGTGTCGACGAGCCCGAGCTCACCGGGCGCCGGCCCGGGGGCGGGGCAGGCCACCGGATCGAGCCGGATGGACCAATCGCGCACCATCATCGTGGTGTCCACCGGCAGGCCCATGGCCTCGTGCGCTCCATAGATGGACGCCTGCCGGCAGGACTCGAGAAGGAGCAAGGTGTCGAACGGCGCCGGGCGCGGACGGTGATCGCCGTAGTAACCGTGCCCCAGCGGGAGCTGGGCGCCGGCGAGATAGCGGTTGGGGTCGGCGATGCGCACGTCGGTGACGAAGACCTCGCCTACCGCGGCGCGGTGGACCAGGCTCCGCTCGACGGTTCTTTCGTACGACAGCTGTGTATCCACCGCCGTGGCCTCGATCTTCGGATCGCAGGTCATGGTTATCGGCTCCTTTGACCGCAGCGTCATACCGCGCTTTTGACAAACATTAGCGCCGCCGATCAAGTGCAGATAAAAGTATCGTCAAAGTGGTCGTGACCTTTACTAAAGCAGGTTTTTCGGGGTTCGCCCGGATACAACTTTCGACACATACCGACTCGGATTGGCGCCCTGGCGCTGGCTTGACTCTGACGAGCCGCCTATGATCGTGGGGCAGCCGCCATTTACAGATATGCGGCACGACCCCCAAATATCTGCCGGAACGACGACTTGGAGCTGCTGAAATGACGAGTCAAAGTGTTGATGACGGCATGCGGCAACAGGTTCGAGAGATCATCGCCGAGGAGATTGAAATGGATCCCGGTGACCTCGACGAATCGGCGAGCTTCGTCGACGAGTACGAAGCCGACTCGATGTCCGTCATCCAGGTATTCGGCCGCCTCGAACGCGAGCTGGGCGTGGTGATTCCGCAGGAAGAGATGCAAAACATGACCGACCTCAACGCCGCGTACGAGATCGTCGGCAAGTACGCCTGAGAGGAGGCGCGGCATGACCGCCAGGACCGACATGACCGAAGGCAGGCAACGGCAGGCGGCTCGCCGCGTCGCCGTCACGGGGCTCGGCGCGGTCAGCAGCCTGGGGATCGGTGTGGACGCCTTCACGGCCGCGGTGAAGCGGGGCCGAAACGGCACCGGTCCGATCTCCAGTTTCGATACAACCGGTTTTCCGCATACCCGGGCCGGTGAGGTCGCGGACTTCGAGCCCGAGACGGTGCTTGAGGCGCTCCGCCCCCATGAGTGGGGGCGGAGCAGCCTGTTCGCCGCGTCGGCCGCCCGCCTCGCCGTCCAGGACTCGGCCGTGGATCCCGAGCTGCTCAGCCGGTCGGCGGCCGGCTCGATCATGGGCACCACCGGCGGTGAGTCGGCGGTCATCCAACAGCTGACCGAGCAGTGGCTGGCAGGCGGGCTGGGGAGCATCGCCCCCGAGCTCGTCGCGCAGGCGCCGGCGGGTCAGATCGCCGGCGCCGTCAACAGCGAGCTATGTCTCACCGGAGCCGCCCAGACGCTTCCGACGGCCTGCGCCGCGAGCAACTACGCGCTCGGTTACGCCTATGACCTGGTCCGGACGGGCGAGGCCGATTTCATGATCGCGGGCGGCGCGGACTCGGTGAATCGCTTTACGCACGCGGGCTTCTACCGGCTCGGCGCGCTCGCCGAAGACGTCTGCCGCCCGTTCGACGCCGACCGGTCGGGCATCCTGACCGCCGAGGGTGGCGTCGCCTTGATGCTGGAGCCGCTGGAGCACGCGGTCGATCGGGGCGCGCGCGTCTACGCGGAAGTGCTCGGCTACGGCGTCAACTGCGACGCGAAGCACATGGTGCACCCGGACCCGACGAGCATCGCCGAATGCATTCGCCTCGCGCAACGCGACGCGGGCGTGGCGCCGGAGCAGATCGACTACATCTGCGCGCACGGCACGGGCACGCCCACGAACGACGCCACCGAGGTCGGCGCCGTTCGTGATGTGTTCGGCCCGCAGCCGCCCCCGATCAGCTCGATCAAGTCGATGATCGGGCACACGATGGGCGCGGCGAGTGGATTCGGCGCGCTGATCTGCTGCAAAGCGGTGCAGGAGGGTTTCTTGCCGCCTACCGCGAACCTCGAGCAGGTCGACGGAGAGCTCGGCCCCGATCTGGACTGCGTGCCAGGCCGGGCGCGGCCGGCCTTCCCGCGGGTCGTGCAGAATCACGGATTCGCCTTCGGCGGCAACAACGCGATCACCGTCTTGGGGAGGGTGGATCGATGACAGCACGACCAGTGGCGCCGCTGCGGATCGCCGCGTGTGGCGTGGTATCGCCGGCCGGATACGGACTCGACGAGCTCGGCGCGGCGCTGCACGGAAGGCGGCCCGTCTGCACCGACCCGGCCGAGATTCCGGGCGATGAGCCGATGCCGGAGCCGGTCCGGGCGGTACCCGGTCTGCGGGCCGCGGATCACTTGGGCCGCAAGGGCACCCGCTACCTCGACCGCACCAACACCCTGGGCCTGGTCGCCAGCATGCAGGCGCTGAAATCGATGGCCGCGTCCGGCGTCGACGCCGCCGACGGCGCTGAGGGCGCCGACGAGCGTGCGGATATGGGAGTCGTCATTGGCACCAGCACGGGAAGCGTCCGCAGCAGCAGCGAGTTCGCGCGGGACACGTTCGTGGAAGATCGCCCCTACCTCGTCAATCCCGGGTTGTTCCCGAACACCGTGATGAACAGCTGCGCCGGCCAGATCGCGATCTGGAACGCGCTGCACGGAGTGAACGCCACCTTCTCCGGCGGGCAGCTGTCCAGCTTGCAGGCCGTACGGTACGCGCGCAACGCGCTGGCACTGGAGCAGGCCGACCGGCTCATCACGGGCGGCGTCGAGGAGCTGAGCCCGCAGACGGTGTGGGCCTGGCGGCAGAGCGGATCTTTGCCGGCGGAGACGCCGGTGGGCGAAGGCTGCGCGGTGTTCGTCCTCGAGCGTGCCGCGGACGCCGATTCCGCCGAAACCGGCGCCGGCGATCCGCCCGTCGAGGTGCTGGCCTGCGACCTCGCCTACGCGCCCGCCCCCGACCGGCGGCCCAGGCTGCTCGACGCGCTCACCGCCGGCGTCGAACGGGCGGTCCTTCGCAGCGGCATCGCCCCGGACAAGGTGACCTTGGCGTCGCTGTCCGCCGCCGCGGAAGGCAGCGGAGAGCACCGCATCGAGGAGCGGGCGATCCGGCGGGTGCTGGGCCGGATGCCCGACACGATCCGGGTCAAGGAGGTCGTGGGGGAGTGCTACAGCGCCAGCGGAGCCATGCAACTGGCCGCCGCTGTCGCGCACTGGCGGCGGG
>CALAED010000133.1 GCA_937891035.1 uncultured Thermomonosporaceae bacterium
GCCGAGGCAACGACACTATTGAGGATGGCATTTGTCGTGTCGGGCTGGGACAATACGTTGATTACGTTATCTAACGTGAACTGGCTCGGGTTGATCGAACTGCTCCAGAAGCGCGACAGCGACACCAGGACCAGTGCGCTGATCGGCAACACCATCGAGACCGTGCCGTACAGCAGGATGGCGAGCACGGCGAGCTTTGAGGAACGGTCCGATGGCTGGAAAGAGCTGCCGCCGTGTGTCACGAAACGGGCCTGGTTTCCGAGGCCGACTTTCTGCATGATCACTATGGCCAAGCCCAAGATCACCAGTGGTGATCCGAACGCGGCCGCTGCGCCGAAGTCCAACGGTGCTTCGGACACATAGCTATACATCTCGGTGGTGATCACCTTGATGTCCAGGTTCGTGCCAAGGAGCAGCGGAGCGGTGAACTGCCCAAGCCCCAGCAGTAACACGATACCGGCGCCATAGATCAGCGCGGGACGCAACAGCGGAAGAACCACACGAAAAAACACACCGGCCGAAGAGGATCCGCTGATCTGTGCAGCGTCGAGGTGTTCTCGGTTGATGTTCTGCAGCCCCGCGTTCACGAAGAGGTACACAAAGGACGTCAGCAGAAAACCGGTGATGATGATGATCCACGGTGCGGTATAGATGTCCACCGGCCCGCTGTCCAAATGGGACCACCACGGCAACTTGCGCAACGCGGCGTTGAGGTATCCCGGGCGCGGACTGAATAGAAACGTCCAGCCGACGACGCTGGCGACCGAGGGGATCACCAATGGAATGACCGGCAACAGCTGAAGCATTCGGTAGCGCGGAGGCAGATGGAAGGCCGCCCACGCCAGCAGTGTGCCGAGCGCCATAGCGGTCACCAGTGATCCCACGCCCAAGACCACGGTCGTCATCAAAATCTTCCCGACGTCGTCTACCGCATAGGCGTTCTTATATCCCAAGGCGCCGTTCTCGAAGGCGACGAACTGTAGTCGAAAGAGCGGCACCACGACGAGATAGGCAAGCACGCCCACGAGCGCGACGACAGCGGTGACGGAGACCAGCCTCCGGCCCTTTTCGACAAGGACCGGGTCTGCCCGGCGAGCCAAGATGGCCATGTTCACGCCTCCGTCGCCTGCTGTGACCCGGCCGGCGATTCCTCGCGCTGCCCCGCCTCGTCATAGCACCGCGCGTCGTCCATTCGAAAGCCGAGACACACTTCCTGCCCCTGACCCAGCTTCCGCACCCAGCTGTCCCAGCCGCCCGCGGGCACCCGCGCATGGAGCCGGTTGTCCCCCACGGAGGCCACGACGTTGATGGACCGGCCACCGTACTCCGCGTCCTCGACGCGCGCCATGAGCTGGGTCATTTTCGGACCGGGGCTTTCTCCCGTGGGCGCGACGCGCAGATCTTCAGGACGAATCCGAACACGCGCGAGCTGTCCGCCGCCCGGCATCTCCAGCACCGGAGGCTCCCCGGCCGCGACCGTGCCGTTAAAGAACCATGCCCCATCGCGTTGCTCGCATAGCAGCACATTGGTCATGCCGACGAAGTCCGCGACATACTCGGTGGCCGGCTGGTCGAAAACCTGCTGGGGCGTATCGAACTGTTCGATGATGCCGTCGCGCATAATGGCGAGCCGGTCGCCGAGGGCAAGTGCCTCCGACTGGTCGTGGGTCACGAACACCGCGGTGAAACCGATCCGGGAATGTAGTTCGTGGAGCTGGGTGCGCACCGAATCACGCAACCGGGCGTCCAGATTGCTCAGCGGTTCGTCGAGCAAGATGAGATCGGGGCGGGCGACCAGGCCACGGGCCAGCGCGATCCGCTGTTGCTGCCCACCGCTCAGTTGCCCGGGATATCTGTCCAGCAGGGATTCGCAGTCCACCAGTCGAGCGGTCTCCTCTACCCAGCCCGCCTTGATCTTGTCCTTCATTCCTCGGGCGCGCAGCGGATATGCCACGTTCTTGCGGACCGTCATATGCGGCCACAGCGCATAGGACTGGAACACCATTCCGATGCTTCGCTTGTCCGGGGAAAGGTTCACCCGACGGGTCGCGTCGTAGACCGTCTGTCCGCCCAGGGAGATCCTCCCACGGGTCGGATTCTCGAGGCCGGCGAGGCATCGAAGCATTGTCGTCTTACCGCAGCCGCTCGGGCCGAGGAGAACGATGAATTCCCCGTCTCGGATCTCCATGTTGAGATCTTCGATTACCGTGGTGGGCTGCTTTCCTGCGAAGATCTTGGTGAGACCTTCGATATGTACGTCCGCCAATGCGGTTTCCTCGCTTCATCGGCCCCTGGGGATGCCACCGCTTACTGTCCGAACATCTTGCGGAATTCGGATCGGAACTCCCGTACCTTCTGCGGGGTCAGTTTCGCCGGGTCCTGCTGACGAATGTTCTTGGTGGTTCCGACCGCGGTGGAGATGTTCTCGAGAACGGATGCGGCATTGCGCGCGACCGCCTCTTGCCCTTCCTTCGTCACTATGAAGTCGGCGAGCACCAGGCCGGCGTTGGGATGGGGGCCCGCTTTGAGGTTCACCGCATAGAAACGGTTGCCCCAGGTCTTCTCGGAAAGACCCCAGTCGACCGGGGCGCCAGATTTCTTCTCGTCCGTGAGCGGTTCCAAGAAGATCCCGGCGGCGATCTCACCCGAGGTCAGCGCGGCCGCGATCGGCTGTGTGCTTGGGTAGATCCGAGGCTCTTGCGCTGCCAGCTTCTGCAGGAAGCCGGGGCCATAGTTCTCTTCGAGGAAGTTGTAGAAGTCTACTCTGGCCGGAGTGTCCGGGCTGATGACGCCGATCTTTCCGCCGCGTAGCTCTGGGGCGAACAGGCCCGGCCAATCTTTGATCCCCGCGGCATACAGGTCGGTATTCCACCCGTATGTGAACATGAGCGCACTGATGACGTAATAGTTTTTCTTCGAAATATTTTCCGCCCGGTTGTAGTCGGCGGCGTCGAACGCCGGTCCTCGTACGGGCGCGAATAGGTTGGCGTGCGTCTCCAGCCAAGGCGTGCTCGGCGTCACCAGGATGTCGGCGATACCCCGTCCGGTACGGGCCTCCGCCTCCACCTTGGGAACCCCTGCGTCGCCCGCGCCACGGACATACTGGAGCATTATTTTCGGATACTTCTTCTCGAATGCCAGCTTCAGGGCTTGCAACTGGTCGGTCACCTGGCTGGAGTAAATGGTGACCGAACCCTCCTTTTCTGCTGCCCTTACGACATCCGGCCAGGGTCCGGTGACCGGCTTGTTCTCCTGGCCGCCCGAGCTACCGCACGCAGCGGCAGACGCGATGACGAAGAGAGCCAGTCCGAGCATAATGGTCCGTGTGCGCCCCATTTTTCGATGTTTCATGATCTGAGCTCCTCAACTGGCCGGAAGGTTGAGGCGAGCCTGGTTGGCGCCGAACCCCGGCGCCGTTGCCACCATGCCCCCGATCTCGCCGTGGGTCTGCGTGGTGTGCCGGGCGCGATATCCCGGGCGATGCCAAAGTGCGGAGGTCGATGCCCGCGACCCGTCCGCGACGTCTCAGCGAGGCTCCGGCTGAAGCGCCGCGTGACGGGGCGACGGGGATACCGGAGCCACCTTCCGAGTAGACCGGGCCAGGGCTTTCGAGGCCAGGTCGAAGCTCCACACTTGACGCCATCCCCGATCTTTACCCTCTATAACCATATTTGTCGATATGTGACTTGACCGCCGTAGCCGGGGCCCAAGTAGTCCGATATTCGAACGGCACACCCTGCGCTTTGCGCCGCAAGGGCACGCCAAGGTCGACGTCCGAGGGGTACGCCGGGGGTACGCCAGGGGTACGCCAGGTGTGGCGTCAGAGGGGGACGCCGAGTTCGGTGCTGAGCTCGCGCAGGGTGGCGAGCAACCCGGCAGGCAGTGGGATGCCCTCCTCCTGTCGCCGAGCCGCGATCCGCGCGCTCCGCTCACCGGCGACCAGTGCGCGGCGGTCTCCCGCCGACATCTTGGAGCGATGAATCCGGTCGACAAGGTCGTCCACCCGTGAGGTGAAGACCTCATAAGGGAGCGACACGGTCGGGTCCACCGCGAGAAAGAACATGCTGACGGCCTGCGGCCGGTCTAGATCGTCGGGCCCGGTGACATCCGTAAGGAACCGCGTGCCGCCCGCCAGCACACCGGTCAGCACCTCCCACATCAGGGCGAGCCCGAACCCCCGATGACCGGCCATCGGGAGCAGGAGCCCGGCCAGTGCGGCCGCGGGATCGATAGTCGGTTCGCCCTGGCTGTCGAGTGCGACGCCCTCGGGCAGCGGCTCACCGCGCTCGGCGTAATCGTGGATGCGCGCATACGTAATAGCCGACGTCGCCATGTCGAGGAGCAGCGGGCTGTGGCGGCCGGCCGGGCAACCGACGGCGAACGCCTGATTTCCTATGACCTTC
Organism: uncultured Thermomonosporaceae bacterium; assembly: GCA_937891035.1. Classification (GTDB taxonomy): domain Bacteria; phylum Actinomycetota; class Actinomycetes; order Streptosporangiales; family Streptosporangiaceae; genus CALAED01. Next base: position 4,404 of record CALAED010000133.1, read on the forward strand.
TCCACGCCGCCCGGCGCCGGCTGGAGCGGGAGCGAGTTGTTGATGGTCAGACCGATCATCCGCTCATCGACCGCAAGCGAGGGGAAGTAGCCGAGTGCTCCGGCGGACGTCGTGTCGCGCACCACCGCACAGCCGACTCCCGAGGACCGCGCCCGCTCGATGACCAGCCGCATGGCGTGGTAGCCGACGATCTGCCCGAAGCCGTCCTGGCCGTCGAGGATCAGGAAACCGCCCCGTTCGCCTAGGAGCTTCGGGCGTCCTTTGGTCGTCGTGTGTCCCGTACGCAGCAGCCTCAGATACTGAGGGATCTTCCGCACCCCGAGCCACGCGATGCCGCGCAAGTCGGCCCAGACCAGGTGGTCGGCGAGGATCTCCGCCTCCGCGCCGCCCAAGCCGGCGCGTTCGAAGACCAACCGGGTGAACCGCCGCAGACGGGAAGCATCGACTACCGCGCTCTCGCTTGTCCCAGAAAGACCGCTCACGTGATCGTCCGTACCTTCTGATCGCCCATCGGAGGATATGTCAGGAGATGTTCCAGAATCGCCGAGCCCGCCGAGCTGAGCAGACGGCTCGGCAACGGTGCGCGGATCAGCCGCTGGCCGAGCTCAGCCCAGCGGCATCTTCACCTTCCCGAGAAGCTCCATCGCCGGACTCAGCCGGCCATGATGGCGATGAAGCCGCTCACGTACGTTGCGGCGAACAACAGCGGGACCCATTGCTCCAGATGGGTCAGCGGCCAGTAGCGAGCCGGGTCCTCGCCGCTGCCCAGCGCCCGCCACTCCGCCCGCCAGTATGGGGAGGCGGGCAGCCGCTCCTCGAGCGCCCCGATGACCGCGTACTTGGCCGTGTTGAGCTGCCGGTACGAACGCACAAGCCAAAACCAGGCCAGGCACTGCACGATCATGATGAGCAGCGGAAAGACCAGTAGCCAGCGTGGACCGTTGGGGGCGTCTTGCCACACCGTGGCCGCCACCGTGAAAACGGCGGTGTTGACGGTCAGGAAGAACGTGTTGGTCAGGCCGCGCCTCGCGCTGATGCGGTCGGCCATCTCGACGTAGACCATGTACTGCTCCAGAACCGCGTACTGCTCGAGAATCGCCGCCGGGTCTCGAGCCGGTTCGTCGGCGTCGGCGTTCCACAGGTGGCGGCTCACCTCGGCTATGGAGGGGGACGGCGCTGCGCCGAAATAGGTGCGCCAAAGCTTCCGGGGGTCTGTCACCGGACCAGTATCGACATTCCAGGCGTCGTGTCAGGCCGACACATCGCCGGGGGCTCGGTCGAGGGCGGTGGCCTGGAATTCCACGAGTGCCGCGTGTCCCTCTTCGCTTCCGATCCGTTGCGCAAGCTCGATCGCCGGCTCGAAGAGCGGGAGCGCCTCGTCGTCTCGCCGCTGTGCGAGCAGCGCCCCGATCTGAATGATGCGTGCCTCCAGCTCAGCGTCCGGATCGCCCAGCGCCACGCGCAGGCCGACAAGCTCGTCGCCGAAGTGGACCGGCTCGCCGCTTTCCAGCTGGATGGGCGCCAGCCGCCGCAGGCTCCAGGCCAGGTCGTAGACCGTGCCGACGCGCCGTTGCAGGTCGGCGGCTTCCCAGAGGTGGTCGACGGCCTCCTCATGGCGACCTAGGCCCTCTTCGAGAGCTCCCTGGTTGCTGAGCGCCAGTGCTTCCAGGGACTCGTCGCCGAGCTCGGCGGCCAGGTCCGCTGCGCGAGCGAACGCCTCGCACGCTTCGTCGCGCTTCCCCTGCCGATCCAGCGACAGCGCCAGCTGGAACGTCGCTTCGGCTCGTACGCCGAGGTCGCCGGCCCGCTCGGCGGCGTCGATCACCTCGTGGAACCCGGCGGCGGCGGCATCGAACTCTCCGTCGTCCAGGCGCGTCCTGGCCTCGGCGTACAGCAGGGCCAAGGGCCCGTCCGGCGGCTCCGCGGCGCCGGCTTCCCGGGTTTGGCGCAGCCGGTCTTCGAGTTCCCGGGTCTTCTCGGCGTCCGCGTCCTGGGCGGCGTACCGGAGTGCCGTCTCGAGATGGCCGATCGCATCGGCGTGCCGCCCGAGACCCGCGGCGACGGTAGCCAGCCCCGAATGCCCGCGCAAGCACAGATCCGGCCATGGGCCGGCGGAGTCGCCGTGCGTAGCGGCGAGGTCCAGAAGCTGCTCGAAATGCCGGGCCGCGGGGCCCGAGTCCCCGTTCTCCAGCAGTACGTCGCCGATGAGCCGGTGCAGGGCAGCGCGATTGTCGACGTTCTCGGACGGCAGGATCTGTAGCGCTGCGGTGAACTCGGCCAGCGCGGCCTTGTCCTGTCCCACCCCGCGCAGGGCGCGGCCGAGGTGGGCACGGACCACCGCCGTGCCGAGGGGGTCGCCGCCCACCAAGTCGAGGGCCTGCCGCAGCCACGTGACCGCATCCTCCGGCCGGTCGAACTCGTCGAGGTAGTGCAGGCCGAGCAGGTTCCGGGCCGTCGCTTCCTCGGCCTCGTCGCCCGCGGCGTGCGATTCGCGGACCCGGTCCAGCAGCGCGGCCTCCGTAACCTCCAGGAACTCCGCACCAAGGAACTCCGCCAGCCTGCCGCCGGACCGGATCTCCTTACTGGTGACGATGTGCGGGTAGTCGGCCAGGAGCGGGTCGTCGGCGCTGAAGAGGGGGACGTGCTCAGGCGCCTGGTCGCCCAGGGACACGACGTCGTTGATCACCCGATACATGTCACGTTCGCCCCGGATCCGCCCCACGTCGGCGGTCGACGGCACGACGAGGAGAGTCTCGGCCTGGCGGCCCCGGCTTCGGATCATCTCCAGCTCGGCGAGCACGCCGGGCGAGCGGAAGGTGCACTCCACGATGATCCGCCGCGCCGCCGACGCCAGCAGGAGGACGGCGATCTGCCAGTCCTCGTTGGTTGTCTCCAGCCGTGGCAGCGCCGTGGCGGCCGGCCAGGCGGCCGGGTTGGCCAACGTGACGAACGGCAGCCGCGCGGCGGTGCTCTCGCTCACCCAGTGCTCGGTCTCCGAGATGCCGCCCAACGTGGTTTGCGCCATACGCGGCTTCTTCAGGTAGCCGTGACCGGAGATCAGGCGGCCGCCCGCGAGCGTCTGGTTGTCGGCCCACTCCTCCTTCGTCTGATGATGCGGGACGCCCCGCTCGGTCACGAACTCGTTCGCCTCGGTCTCGAATGCCCTGAGGTACAGCCCAAACGGCGTGCGACGTTCCGCGAACGCCTCCACTATCGCGTACGCCTCCGCGTGACTGCCCGTGAGCCGGCCCTCCAGGTCCCTGCGGAATTCCACTTCCATGCGAGCGGCGCGAACGAGGGGTGTGAGCATGCGGATCGACACGATCCAGCCGGCCACGTACGCCGCGGCGATCGGCAGCACGATGTACGTGGGGACGGCGGCGGTCAGCTTCGTCCACAGGAACGCGACGGCGAGCAGCGGCAGCGCGGGCAGCACGATCCGGCGTCGCAGCAGCTTCCGGTAGTGCCGGTGGACGGAGCGCGCCCCGGTGTCGGAGTGCCGCGCGATTCGTCCGGGCTCCTTCAATATCTCGAAGATTTGGCCGGGCTCGTCGAAACGAAGGACTCCAGCGACAAATCGCCTTTCGAAATCGGGATAAACGCGCCGCCATCTGTTGACGGCCTTTTCGATCCGGCGGCGGCAGCTACGGTCGTCGGCCAGCGACGCGAGGAGTCTGCGGCGCTGTCGCTGCGGCATCGGCTCGGCGGCGACCAATTCGGTAGGATCTGGCAGGCCGTCCAGCGCGCCCGCCCGCGCGAGCATGCTCAACGCCGCGAGCTGTGCCAACGGCTCCTGCAGCAGACCTAACGTGGTGACCTCGCCCGGGCGCGCGGCCGCGCCGCCGTGGCGGACCGCGGCCTCGAAGGCGAGGAGTGCGGGCCCGGGCCGCCCGCGGTCGATGAGGTAGGCGCCGACCCCGCTCCACGCTTCGCTTGCGCGTTCCGCGTCGCCCGACGCCACGATCTCCCGTACGGCGGTACGCAGTTCGTCCTCGGCGCCTGGCTGCCACGCGGCCGCGTGCTCCAAGGCCAGCGACACCTCCTGGCTGCCCACCCCCGCTATGCCCATCTCCGGGCCGCCCCCTATGCCATCCGTCCTTCCGGCCATGCCCATTCTCGGCTGGGGCGTCCTCGGGAAACAGTGGTCAGGGGCAAGCTTCTTCGAACTTCACGGCCGTGAGAGATACGGGTTGGCCGGTGAGTTTCGCGCCGGGCTTCGGGTCTTGGCTACAGACCTTCCAGTTCGACTCCACGAGGATCGCACGGTCTTCACCGGAGGCGTCTTTCACGCTCATGCTTGTTGATGTGTCCAGAGACAAGCGCGCTACCTTCACGGATTTGCCCGTGAGTCTTGGCATCTCGGTGCCGCCGGTATTTGGTATGGCGGCGTCATTCGCCGGACATCGTTCTTCGAGTTGGACCGCTCCGAGATCTACTCGCGTTTCGGTGGAATGCTTGCCCGCCTTGGGGGTCTGGAAGCAGACTCTCCAGTTGCGGTCCTGGATTTGGGTCCGGCCGCGACCGAGCGAGTCGTGAGACATGAGATTGAAGAAACCGGCGTCTTGCGCGGCATCCTGGGCACTCTGCAGGCCCTTGCCAACGAGATTTGGAAGATCCGCGGCATCCTTGTTCTCGGCGGCGGTGGTCTGCGGCGCGGTGCTCGTGGAGCCGCCATCATCACCACAGGCCACGACCGAGAAAAGAGCGAAGGTGCCAATAACCGCAGTGAGGAATTGACCTCGCATGATCTAAAGGTACCCTTGGCGTGGTCGGGTCTAACCTGATCATTTCTCGGCCGATTCTTTATCTTGGCTAATTCACCTGGTCATTTAGTGGACGCGGCCGCATGCCGGCCCTCGCTCTTGGGTGAGCCTTTAGTTACCACGGCGAGCTACCAAACTATTCGACCCAGGGATTTGCGCGATCGCGTACGGCGCGTTCGGGCTCTCCGGGGTGAACCTCGGCATCCAGGCCGGTGCCGCCGTTGCGGTGATGGGCCCATCCGGGTCGGGCGAGTCGA
>CALAED010000134.1 GCA_937891035.1 uncultured Thermomonosporaceae bacterium
TGCCCGGCACGGTGCAAGAGCACGGCGGCATCATTCGCCGTGGCGCCAAGCTCGGCTTCGCCTACATCGAGTCCACGGTGCCCAAGGTGACGGTGATCGTGCGCAAGGCGTTCGGCGGCGGGTACGCGGTGATGGGCTCCAAAGAGCTCGGCGCCGACATCTGCTTCGCGTGGCCCACCGCCGAGATCGGCGTGATGGGCGCGGACAGCGGAGTCGACATGCTGTTCCATCGTGAGCTGGCCGCCGCCGACGACCGGCCGGCGCTGCGCGAACGGCTCGCCGACCGGTATCAGGAGACCCTCACCAGCCCGTACGTCGCCGCCGAGTACGGCTGCGTTGACGACATCATCGCGCCGGCGGAGACCCGGCTCCGCGTGATCAGGGCGCTCCGGGCGTTGCGGAACAAAGGAATCCCGCCGATCGGCCGGAAGCACAGCAACATCCCGTTGTGACCCGCGAACCGCCCGGTGAACGCCGCCCCGTGAAAGCACCCGGTGAAAGCCGGCCCGTGAACGCACCCGGTGAGAGGCCCCGGTGAACGCCGGTCAATCCGCGACTGGCCGGGCCCATGCGCGCCGGCACGGGCCTGGCCAGCCGCGTGGCTCAGGTCTGTGACTGGGCGGGCTCGGCCGGTGCGGGGGCCGCGGCCGGCGCGCCGAGCCGCAGCCCGATGGCGGAAATCACCAGGGCGAGGCCGACCAGTGCGAGAGAGAAGACGAAGACGTCGCTGTAGGGGTCGGTGCCGCCACTCTCCTGGCCGCCGTGCGCCAGGATGGACGCCATCGCGGCGATGCCCAGCGCCCCGCCGAACTGCCGGGCCGTCGTGTTCATGCCGCTGGCGCTGGCGAACATGTTCGGTGGCGCCGACAGGGCCGCCGCGGCGGACACGCCGGTGGTCGCCGCCCCAAGCCCGGTGCCGGCGAGCAGGCAGGCCGGGAGCCAGAAGAAAAGGAACGCGGGCTGCTCGGTCAGGCCGAAGGCCAGCCACGTACAGCAGGCGCCGAACACGATCAAACCGAAAACTGTGGCGGATCGGGGCCCGCCCAGCTTCGGCGCGAGCCGGCCCGCGACCACCGCGACGATGGAGGCCGACAGCGCGCCCGGCGTGTTGGCCAGGCCCGCCCGCAGCTCCGAGTAGTTCCAGATGTCGGTGAGGTACAGCACCGTCACCAGCATGAACGCGTACTGGGCCATGCCATACAACACCATGACGATGTTCGCGGTCGCGAACGTGCGGTTGCCCCACAGCACCGTGTCGATGGCGGGCGCCGGGTGCCGCCGCGAGCGCAGCAGCGCGTACGAGAGAGCGAGCAGGCCGGCCGCGAAGCTCCCCAGCGTGCCCCCGCTGCTCCACCCCCAGTTCCCGCCTTCGGTCACCCCGAGGGTGAGCGCGCCGATCCCGACCGCGATCAGCACGCTGGCCAGCGGGTCGGGGATGCGGCGGGCAGACGTCTCGCCCGGCGCGTCGAGCAGCCGCAGCGCCGCCACCACCAGGGCGATGCCGAACGGGATGTTGATGATGAACACCGCACGCCAGCTGGACAGCTCGATCAGCACGCCGCCGATGCTCGGCCCGAGCGCCGCGCCGCCGGCCGATGCGGCGGTCCACAACCCGATCGAGCTGGACCGTCGGTCGGCCGGGCCGTCGAGGAGCAAAATCGCCAGCGACGCCGGGATCATCGCCGCGGCGCCCACGCCCTGGACCGCTCGCGCGATTATCAGGGTCAGCAGATTCGGGGCGAACGAGCACAGCACCGAGGCGATCGTGAACAGCCCCACGCCGACACAGAACAACCGGCGCCGGCCGAGCGCGTCGGAGAGCTTGCCGGTTGTCGGCAGGAACGCCGCAAACATGATCGCGTACACGCTGACGATCCAGGAAAGGCCCGTCACGCTCGCACCGGCGAAGTCGTCCTTCACGTCGGCGATGGCCAGACTGATGACCGTCGAGTCGAGCATCGCGAGGAAAGCGCCCCCGGACGCCGTCACCGTGACAGCGAGATACCACTTCCGGGTCCGCGAGTCGGGCATGGGATGGACTCCTGCCTAGTTCGGGTGTTTGGCCCTTATTGACTTGTTCAACTCGTTCAGCGTCAGTCGGCGCCGCCGTGCGCGATAGCCGTCTCGACCTCCTCGATCCGGGCCCGGTCGAGATCTGCGGCGATCTTCTCGTCCTGCTCGATCAAGGCCTCGAGGTTATGCCGCTCGTAGCCGATGATCCCCATGTCGGCGAATGTACGGCGCATCTTGTCGCCGAACAGTCCGATGTCGTTCAGCGTGGGCACGATGCGCGAGAAGAGGTGGCTGCGGAACGCGCGGAAGTGCTCGGAGGCGCGCATATAGCTGATGCATTCGTCCGCGTCGACGTCGAGATTGCGCCACACCTCCTCACCCACGAAGCGTTCCTGCATCATGTGGCACGCCTCGATGCAGAACTCCTCGCGTTCGGCCAGCTCGGCCGAGGTGAGCTCGGGATAGAACTCGCGCAGCGCCAGCCGGCCGAAGGCCACGTGCCGGGCCTCGTCCTGCATGACGTAGGTGTTCAGCGCCTGCGCCAGCGGCTCGGTGGCGTTGTCTCTGATCAGCCCGAACGCGGCGAGGGCGAGCCCCTCGATGAGGACCTGCATGCCGAGGTAGGTCATGTCCCAGCGCGAGTCGGAGATGACGTCGTTGAGCAAGGCCTTCAGGCCAGGGTTGATGGGGTAGGCCAGCCGCAGCTTCTCCCGGAGGTACCGCGAGTAGACCTCCACGTGCCTGGCCTCGTCCATCACCTGGGTCGCCGCGTAGAACTTCGCGTCAAGACCGGGCACGGTGTGCACGATCTTGGACGCGCAGATCAGCGCGCCCTGCTCACCGTGCAGGAACTGAGAGAACTGCCAGGAGGCGAGGTGGTGGCGGACCATGCCGCGCTCGCGGGGGCCCAGTGAATCCCACACCCGCGACCCGTAAATCGCGATGGTTTGCTCGGGCACGCCCATCGGGTCGTTGACATCGACCTCGATCGACCAGTCCAACCGGTCCGCGGCGTTCCATTGTTTTTGCTTGCCTTTTTCGTAAAGAGCCAGCAGCCGGTCGCGGCCCTCGTCGTATTCCCAATCGAAAATCGTGGTGTCACCGCTGGGTACATGCCATTGTGTCTGATCTACCGGTAGCGCATATATCCGTGTGCTCACGCGTTCCTCCAGGCCGCTGAGCGACCAATAAGAGTACGGCAGATATGGGTGCGCCAAAGCAGTGCACCCGGCAGGAGTACAGCGCAAATCTATGTCGGCGGGATCGCCGGCAGCAGTAGGGATAACCCTGGGTGGAGCCCGGTGCCCCGGTTCGTCAACACGACGTCAGCGGCCGGTCAGCCGGATGGGCGACACTGCTCCGGACTGACCCTGAGATCGCCGGCTACGGACCGGTTCAACCCGGCAGATGGAGGAAGGTCGATGAGCGAAGTAGATCGCGCGGCGATGGGCGCGGCGGTAAGGCAGTTGCTGGGCGATTCGCTCGGATACCTCTATTCCGCGGCCTTGCGGGTGGCCGTCCGCGCCGGGGTGGCCGACCATCTCGCCGGCGGACCGCTCACCGCCGAGCAACTCGCCGCACTCGGCGGCGTGCAAGCCGACCATCTCAAGCGGGTGCTTCGATTCCTGGCCACCAGAGAAGTGTTCCGCGAGGACGAGAACGGTGCTTTCCACCTGACCACAGCGGCCGGCCTGTTGCGTTCTGACTCGCCGCTCGCCATGGGGTCTGTCGTGTTGCTGCTGACCGACGAGCTCTACTGGCTGCCGGCCGGGCGGCTCGACGACACGGTCCGCAAGGGCACCACCGTTTTCGACGAGATCTTCGGCAAGCCGCTGTTCGATTACCTCGCCGACGACGAGGAGCGCGGCCGGATCTTCCACACCGCGCTGGACGACCTGTCGGCCACCGAGCACGGCGGGGTGGTGGCCAGCTACGACTTCCCGGAAACCGGGACGGTCGTCGATGTCGGCGGCGGGCGCGGCGGCCTGCTGCACGAGACGCTCGTCAAGAATCCCGGGCTACACGGCGTCCTGCTCGACCTCGCGCCGGTAGTCGCCGGACACCGGTTGGGCGCCGACCCCGCGATCGCGGGCCGGTGGCAGGCGGTGGCCGGGGACTTCTTCTCCGAGATGCCGTCCGGCGACGTGTACCTGCTCAAGCGCATCCTGCACGACTGGGATGACGAGAACAGCGTCCGGCTGTTGCGGGCCTGCCGCAACGCGATGTCCAGTCAAGGACGGGTGCTGGTGATCGACACCGTCGTCCCGCCTGGCAACGATCCCGACCCGAGCAAGGTCTCCGACCTGGCCATGATGATCGTGTTCGACGGCAAGGAGCGCTCAGAACCGGAGCTCTCCGAGCTGTTCACGCAGGCGGGTCTCAAACTGGAGCGGATCATCCGCACGCCAGGCACGCTCTCGATCGTCGAAGCCAGCGCGGCCTGAAGGTAAAGAGGTGATGTCTCCGATGCCGGAGAACGCTGCGAAGTCCGAGCGGATCCAGTTGCCGGTGCTGCGCGACGATCCGACGCGAGTCCCCGAGGAGTATTTGCGGCTTAGGGATGAACGACCGGTGTGCCCGGTCTCCATGGTGACCGGCGATCCCGCCTACCTGGTCAGCAAGCACGAGGATCTTAAGACCGTGCTCGGCGACCGGCGCTTCAGCCGCGCCGCGATGTGCGCCGACGACGCGCCGCGGTGCCAGGCGGTCCAGCCGCACCCGGACACGATCCTCAACATGGACCCGCCCCGGCACACTCCGCTCCGCAAGCTGGCCGTGGAAGGGTTCACGCCGAAGCGGGTCGAAGAGATGCGACCCCGCATCGAGGAGATCACGCACGAGTTGCTCGACGACATGGCGGCGATGACGCCGCCGGTTGACCTCGTCGCCGCCTTCTCCCTGCCGCTCCCACTGCGCGTCATCTGCGAAAACCTCGGAATCCCGTACGAGGACCACGAAAAGTTCCTCGAGTGGGTCGACGTCATCATGACGTTCAACACGCCCCACGAGGTGCTCATCCCGGCGTACATGCAGCTGCGCGGCTACTTCGAGGACCTGCTGAACAAAAAGCGCGCGAACCTCGGCGACGACTTCCTCAGCGTACTGATCCGGCGGGCCGACGAGGAGCGCAGGCTCACCGAGTCCGAGCTGCTCAGCCTCTGCACGATCCTCATGGTGGCCGGGCACGAGACGACCGTCACCATGCTGACCAACGGCACGCTCAACATGATGCGGCACCCGGACCAGCTGGCCGCGCTGCGGGCCGACCCCTCGCTGATGCCGAACGCGGTCGAGGAGATGCTCCGGCTCGGCCTGTCCGGCCTGTCCCCCTACCCCCGGGTCGCGTTGACGGATGTCGAGCTCAGCGGCGAGGTCGTCCCCAGGGGGTCGGCGGTCATCGTCAACTACGAGACCGCGCTGCGCGACCCCGAGATCTTTCCCGATCCCGAGCGCTTCGATATCCGGCGCAAGCCGGTGTCCCAGGTCTTCTTCGGCCACGGACCGCACTTTTGCCTCGGTTCCACGATGGGCCGGGTCGAACTGGAGATCGGGATCCGCGCCCTGTTCGAGCGCTTCCCCACCCTGGCGCTGGCGGTTCCGCCGGAGGAGCTGAAGTGGAAGGACTACGCCACGCTCGGCAACTTCGAAACGTTCCCGGTCACCTGGTGACCACTGAGAGGAGTCAGGTCGGTGAGTGACGTGGATCGCGCGGCGATAGGCGCCGCTGTACGGCAGCTTTTGGCGGGATCGCTGGGTTATCTGAACGCGGCGGCGCTGCGGGTGGCCGTCCGCGCCCGGGTCGCCGACAGCCTGGCCGACGGGCCGCTGCCGGTGGAGCGGATCGCGGAGCTTGGCGGGGTCGATCCGGGCCACCTGCGGCGGGTGCTGCGCTTCCTGGCCACCAGGGAGGTGTTCCGCGAGGACGAGGACGGCAACTTCCACCTGACGACCGCCGCCGGCCTGCTGCGGGCGGACTCGCCGATTCCGCTGCAGTCGTTGATTTTGCTGTTCACCGACCAGACCTACTGGGTGCCCGCCGGCCGCCTCGACGACACCGTACGCAAGGGCGTCACCGTGTTCGACGAGATCTTCGGCGCCCAGTTCTTCGACTATCTGGCCACCGACGAGGAACGGCAGACGCTCTTTTCCGACGCCATGGCCTGCATGTCCCTGACCGAAACCGGCGGCGTCGTGCAGAGCTATGACTTCCCCGAGAAGGGAACGGTCGTCGATGTCGGCGGCGGTTTGGGCGGTCTGCTGTACGCGGTACTTTCGGCCAACCCCGGACTGCAGGGAATCCTGTTCGACCGGGAGCCCGTGCTGCGCCGGCACCGGCTGGCCGACCCGGCGCTCGACGGGCGTTGGGAGACCGTGGCGGGCGACTTCTACGCCGGGCTGCCGGCGGACGCGGACCTGTACCTGATCAAGCGCATCCTGCACGACAAGAGCGACGCCGACTGCGTCCGCCTGCTCCGCTCCTGCCGCCGCTCGATGGCCGCCGACGGCCGAGTGCTGATCATCGACCCACTGGTCCCGGCGGACGGCGACTACTCGCCCTCCATCAAGCTGTCCGACGTGTTGATGATGGCCGTGTTCGAGGGCAAGGAGCGTACCGCCGACGAGCTAGGCGCCCTCCTCGGCGAGGCCGACCTCGCCGTGAGCCGGATCATCCCCACGCCCACCACACTCACCATCGTCGAGGCCGCACCCCGCTGATCACGCCGCCACGGCCGGCTCAGCCGGCCGGGTCCTCCTCCGCCAGCAGCTCGAGGAGCTGGTCGGGGCCCAGAGCACGGATTTCGACGGTACGGCTCCGGGATACAAGACAGACGGTTACCTGCTGGGCGGCCAGGTGCTGTGCGTGGTCGATCAGTTCCTTGGCCCTGCGCCGACTGCGGATGCGATCGGCCAGATCGACCACGGCCAGCGCGGCCGAGGGGATCGACACCGCGAGGGCCGCCACCGCCACCGGGTCGACGCCCTTGTCGTGGTTATGGTGAATGGTTCCGGCAGTAGCCGCCCCGGCTGGGGCCGCCGCGATCCCGTGGCCCCAGCCATGAGCGATCGCTTCGAGACTCCGCCTGGCCGCCTCCACACTGTTGGTACCGGCGCCTTCGAGCTGAATGATCATGTCCCCTCGTCTTCTGCGCCCGCAGATTTCAACAGCTTGTCGATCTGCTGAACCGTCTCGGTCCAGCCGATCTTGGTAGCGGCCGCCAGAGCGTCGCTAAGCACCCTGCGAGCGGCATCGGCATGGCCCCCGGCCAGCAACAGCCGACCCAGTGGCACACCCACTATGGCAATCCCGTCGGGCCGTTGCAGGCGGCCGAAAATCTGGAACGACTCCGTCAACCGGGGGACGGCTGAAGCGTAGTCCTCTCGCGCGAGATCGATCCTGGCCAGAGCCCAGCCCGCCGCAGCGATCCCGTCGAGATCGCCGAGCCGCTTGTTGACCTCCAGACGGCTACGCTGCAACTCAGCCGCCTGGTCGTAGTGCCCCCGCTGGTAGGCGATATCGGCGATTGATTTCATTACCGCCGTCGCCTCCAGCTCGGATTCGCCGGCGGTGAACAGCTGGTGGGCTCGCAGGAACAGTTCTTCGGCCTGTTCAAGTTCGCCGCGAGTGATGAGACGGCGGGCTCGTTCAGCGATGACCCGGGCTTGATCGAGCGGGCTGGTTCCATGCTCGTTCCCGGCCTGCACCTGCTGCGCCGCCCGATCCAGCAGTGCCTCGCCTGCCTCGCCTGCCTCGCCGTCGTCGCCGGTGAAGGCGGCACCGGCAGATTGTCGCAACAGGTCGACCGGCACGGCCAGGCCATGCCGGTCGAGCAAGTCGACCGCGTCCTGGCCGAGCCGGGACGCATCGGCTGCCGGGCCGCCGCGCAAGCTGGTGACGGCACCGACGGCGCATGCCGCGGCGATTGCCGGGGCATCGGCTAGCAGGGCAAGTCGGGTTAGTTGCAGGTCGAGCGCCTGATCACGGTGGGGCCGCGGCGCCGCCGCGCCCCAGGCCGCGAACAGCGGCCCAAGGCCGGCGGCGGCGATAGCGACCTGCTCACGGGTGCTGAGCGGCTCGACTCGCCCTGCGGCCAGCGGGTCGGCGGCCAAGGCCGGGCGCGCCGGGTCGTACAGATCCCGGTAAGGCTCCAGCAGCCCCAGGCCCCGCAGCCGGGATACCGATCCCCCCTGCTGCTCGGTCAACACCCCGATCACCGATTCCGGCACCGGCACGGTGAACAGCGTGACGGCCCGCAGCAGGTCGACGTTGGCCGCCCCGGCCTCCCGCAGCAGCGCGTCCAGCGCCAGGTTCTCCAGGAACGCCCGCACCTCGGCGTCGGCCGGCAGGTCGCCCTGCCGCAGGTAGGCCCCCATGCCGGCCACCGCCGCCTCGGCCCGCTCCAGGCTCACCTGCTCCCCGTACACAAGCCGCAGGCCGATCAGATCCTGCAGCCCGGGGTTACCCCGGCTCACCGCCAGCGCCCTGGCGGCCAGCCGGGCCCGCTCGGCCTGGCGCTCCGCGGGGGTGAGCGCCTGCTGGCGGCGCTGCAGCTTACGCTGGGCCACCGGTGACAGCGGCGGCAACTGCACCGCCTCGAGCCGAGTCTCCAGCTCATCCAGGGCGAAGGTGAAACGACTCGTGACGAGCAGGCGGCTGTCGGTCTCCGTCGGATCGAACGCCCGAAGCACCGCGGCCAGCACCGGAGCATGATCGGGCAGCACCCGGTGCGGACCGGCCAGATCAGCCTTCAGGATCTGCTCCAGGTCGTCGATGACCAGCAACAGCGGCCGCCGGCCGTCGTCACCGGCTTGGGCGCACGGCCCGGCCACCAGATCGACCAGCAGCCCCTCGATCGCTTCCGGCCGCTCGCGCACCGCCGGCAACCGTGACTCGATCAGCTGCCTGGCGGCCGGGTTGGCCCGCACCGCCGCGCCCACGGCGTCCGCGATGGCCGGCGCCCCGTAATCACCGAACACCACCGCAACCGCCATGTCCTGGCATCGGTCGGCGATCCGGGCGGCCAGGCTGGACTTACCCAGCCGGCCCTGCCCATGCACCAACACCCCGGCCCGCTGACTCGAACGCAACGCGCGCAAAGCCTGCTGCAACTCCGGGCGCCGGCCTACGAACATCGCGGCCGCCGCCACCGGCACCTGCTGCTTGCGGTCCAGGAAAGTCCGGGTGCCGCGGGTGGCCGTCACCAACGACCGTTTGCGGCTGCCCGCCACAAGCGGCCCGCCCCCGGCCGGCCCAAGCCACAACCGGGCCAGATGCCAATCGGAGCGCACCAGCGGGTCCTCCGACCTCAACAGCGCCCGGCGGGCATCACCGACAGCCACCGCCACGTCGGCCCGGTCGGCCAGAGCCCGATACAACCTCT
>CALAED010000135.1 GCA_937891035.1 uncultured Thermomonosporaceae bacterium
CCCCGCCGGTGCCCAGTTCCGGGAACGGCTCGGGTGTGTCGAAGGTGTACCAGACCTCGGGAGCCCGCACCGGCGGCAGCCGGGTCAGCCCGGTGTTGTTCGGCGAGGTGTTCACCGGACGGCGGCAGTCGAACGGCCCGCCGGACTGCCCGGCGGCGAAGTCGTGGTCGACGTAGGGAAGGTCGGGGGTCGCGCAGTACGGCCAGCCGTAATTGGCCGGGCGGTCCACCACCGTCCACCGGCCGTGACCGGCCGGGCCGCGCCGCGGGTCGGGTTGGGTCGCGTCGGGTGAGTAGTCGGCCAGGTACACCGCGCCGGTGTCACGGTCGACGGCGAACCGGAAAGGGTTGCGCAGGCCCATCGCGTAGATCTCCGGCCGGGTGCGCGGCGTGCCGGGACCGAACAGGTTGCCCGACGGGATGCGGTACCCGCCCCCGGGGTTGACCCGGATCCGCAACAGCTTGCCGCGCAGGTCGTTGGTGTTGGCCGCGGTGCGCTGCGCGTCGAAGGCCGGATTGCGTCCCGGCCGCTCGTCGATGGGGGTGTAGCCGTCGGAGGCGAAGGCGTTGGTGTCGTCGCCTGTGGACAGATACAGATTGCCGTGCCGGTCGAAGTCGATGTGCCCGCCGAGGTGGCAGCACAGCCCGCGGTCGGAGGGCACGTCCAGGATGTGCTGCTCGCTGTGCGGGTCGAGGGTGTCGCCGGTCAGGTGGAAGCGGGACAGCCGCAACACCCCGTGGAAGCGCGCGAAGTCGGCCTGGGTGCCCACGACCGGCGCGTCGCCCTCGGGAGTGTCGAGGGGTGGCGAGTAGTAGACGTACACCCAGTGGTTGCGCGGGAAGTACGGGTCGATGGCGACGCTCTGCAGCCCCTCGTCGTCGTGCAGGTACACCGGGATGTCGGCAGCCAGGGTGTTCTGGCCGGTGTCGGGGTGGTGGATCCAGATCTCACCGGTACGGGCCGCGTGCAACACCCGCAGGTCCGGCAGGACCGCGAGGCCCATCGGTTCGCCCGGCCGGTCGTTGAGAGTGACCTTGTCGAACAGGGCGTCCGGAGGCGGGGAATCACCGGCCGGCGCGCCGGTGCCGGCGATGACGGTGGACATCAGGATCGTCGTGATGATTCCAGACAGCACAGTCACTTCGTAAGCCATCTGAATGGCTCCGTCAAGCGTTCCTCCGGGACGTTACGAAATGCCTCTTTCTTGACCCTCGACCAGAGCACATCGACGGCACCATGCGCCTGGGCTGTGATCAGGATCTGCGCAACGGGATCTGCGCAACGGGATCCTCGCCGAGGATCTGACGCAGCAGCCACGCTACCTTCGTTGTCTTCCCAGTGCCGGGAAGGACCTGGAGCGCGTAAATGGGACGCACGCGGAGAATATCCTTAATAACCGCCCGTTTAGATTCATCAAGTTTCTTGGGATCAAGTGACGCTTCGGCCACTCTTGCTATGGATAGCTTGCTGGGAACGACCCTAAGGCCTGACGATCGCGATGCGGGGTTCGCCGAGTACACGCTTTACACCTTGGTATATCTCCTTGCACTGGGCTGTTTGCTCGCGGCCATGCTCGGAGCCAGCCCTCTTGCGGTGGGCTGGAAGCATGCACAGAAGCGTATGACGAAGCGGCGCGAACAAGGCTCGTCGCCGCGCTTCCCTTGTTCATCGGTACCGCCGCCGCGTATGTCGCTTCACTTGTGTGGAACCTGATTTTAAATAACTCGGCCGCGAGGTCATTTGGGGAAGCCTACGATCTTGCCGCCAGACAAATAGGAGAACCACAAGCGCGGATACTAAATAAAGGCAATGCCGATGCGCTCGTTCTATTGAACGATACCTGCGGCGGGGGTGGTCGATCAAGAGTACTTTGCGCAGGTCAGTCAGTTGATTCCACTGCTGCTCATCGCGGTGTTCCGCGCTTCCACAGTCCAATCAGGGCTGCACGGGAACAATGTCCGCATGGCATGAATACGTAGCGTTCATCTTGACCGCTGAAGCCTGCTTCGTCGCGATAGCCACCTTGCTTTGGGCCCTCGTGCCTCCAGCTTCGCGTATTCGCGGATGAGCGCGTCAGGTGGTGGCGAGGACGAAGAGCAGGGCGGTGAGGCCGAGGGTGAGGGTCAGGACGGCCGACAGTGCCAGCGGGCGCGCGTCAGGGAGGCGATGGTCGCCGCCGGTCAGGGCGCGGTGGGCGCGCCGGTGCCGGCGGATCACGGCGGCGCCGATGAGGAGCGCGGCCCCGACCCCGGCGCCGCCGACCGCGAACGCGCCGGTGGTGCCGATGGGCAGGAGCACCTTCACGGCCGCGAGCGAGGCGGCGGCGAGCGCCAGGAGCGTCCGGCGCCAGGCCAGCGTCGTGCGCTCCAGTTGCAGGCCGGGGTCGAACGGTCGCTCCGTCATGCCAGCAGGCCGATGACGAGCAGCACGGCGGCGAGCACCGTACCGCCCACGATGACAGGAGACGCCGATGGCGAGGGCAGCGCTCCGCCCGTGCGTAGCGCGCGTTCGGCCCGGGCCCATCCGCGCCAGGCCTGGACCGGTGCGAGCAGGCCGATCCCGACGAGGATCAGCGAGACCGCCATGCGCAGGCCGGCGGGCATCGGGACGGCCAGGGCCTCCAGCGCCACCCCCGCGGCGAGGAAGGCCAGCGCCGTGCGGATCCAGGCGAGAAAGGTCCGCTCGTTCGCAAGCGAGAAGCGCGGGTCCGGTTCGTCGCCCACGCCGTACACGCTGCGCGGAAACCGGGTCATGCCGCCGTACGGAATCCCGCGTTGCCCATCGCGGAATCCGGAGTGTTCGACGAGCGGGCGGCGACGCGGTACCGGTTGCAGTAGGAGTCGTGGCACAGGTACGAGCCGCCGCGCAGCACGCGGGCGCTGCCCGTGCCGGGGCCCTGCGGATCGGCCTCAGCCGAGACGGCGTAGTAGCCCGGGTCGTACCAGTCGGCGCACCACTCCCACACGTTGCCCGCCGTCTGCCATAGTCCGTAGCCATTCGGCTCGTACGTGCGTACCGGGGCGGTCGTGAGATAGCCGTCATCCAGGGTGTTGTGCGAAGGAAACCGGCCCTGCCAGATGTTGCACCGCCATTCCGGGCCGAGGTCGTCGCCCCACGGGTAGCGGGCGCCGACGATACCGCCGCGCGCGGCACGTTCCCACTCCGCCTCGGTCGGCAGCCGCCGGCCCGCCCAGGCGCAGTAGGCCTGCGCGTCGTTCCACGACACGTGCACGACTGGGTGATCCCCGAGGCCGTCCAGGTCGGACAGCGGACCGCCCGGGTGCGCCCAGTCGGCCCCGCGCACCGTGCGCCACCACGGAGTTCCGGTGGCCCGGCCGAGCACGTCGAAGGGACGAGCCCGTACGGCGAGGTGGAAGACCGCGGAGAAGCCGAAGCGCTCGGAGTCCGTACGGTAACCCGTGCCGGCGACGAACGCGGCGAAGTCGTCGTTGGTCACGCAGGTGGCGTCGATCCGGAACTCCGGCAGGAGGACCTCGTGCACCGGGGTCTCGCCATCCTCCGGCCGGCCGTCCCCGTGCTGGTCGCCCATCACAAAGGTCCCGCCGGGGATCGTGACCTCCTCGGCGTGGTGCCGTCCGCGCGTACGCGGCACGCCAGAGCGGGCCGGGGCCGCGCCGGCCGGTGGGGACGGCGTGCAACAGGCATGGGCGGGTGCGCTAGTCATCTTCTCCTTCGACGATCTCCGGCCGGCGTGCGCTCCTCACGTGGGGAGCCCGCGACCGCGCGCGGCGTAGATCGCGAGCACCTGCTCGCGCGGAAGCACGCCGCATCGGGCCGCCCAGGCCGCATAGGCCGCGCCGAGCTCGACGACGAGTTCGGGGTGGTCGGCGGCGAGGTCGTGCAGCTCAGTGCGGTCGTTTTCCATGTCGTACAGCTCCCAGTCCTGGCCGTACTTCCGCACGAGTTTCCACTTGCCGCGGCGCGCGCCGGCGTTGCCCTCGTGCTCCCAAAACAAGGTACGGTCGGCGCGATCCGGCTCGCCGTTCAGCGTGGGCAGCATGCTGTGCCCTTCGAGCGGGAGAACGGGGCGCCCGGCACGGGATCGCGGATACTCCGCCCGCGCCGCATCCAGCACCGTGGCCATGACGTCGGTGAGCTGGTGCGGGTTCGTGCGTATCGTGCCCTGGGCGCCGAACCCGGCCGGCCAGTGCACGATGAACGGGGTGGAGATGCCGCCTTCGTGAATCCAGTGCTTGTATTCACGGAACGGCGTGTTGGACAGGTTCGCCCAGGCCGTTCCATAGCTGGCGTACGTCGTCTCCGGTCCCGGTGCCAGGCCGGGAACGTTGCCCGGCACGACCTCCCGTCCGTGCCGGTGGTCGGCTCGAACGACCCGGCGCGCGTCGCCCACGCCTCGACGTCGCCGTCGCCGAAGCGGCGCTGCACACCTTGCGGGGCCTCCCCGAACCCACTCGACAGGTAGCACGTGTCGAGCAGGGTCAGCCGGATCCCGGCCTGCGCGGCCGCCTCGAC
>CALAED010000136.1 GCA_937891035.1 uncultured Thermomonosporaceae bacterium
CCCGATGGCGATCTTGCGGGCGCTGGCCCGCCGGCCCGGGCACGTCGTCTCGCGCGGCGAACTGTGCACCGTGCTGCCCGGCAGGATGCTGCCGGCCGGGTCGGCGCCGATCCGGGACGGCCGCCCGCAGGCCGACGAGCACGCGGTCGAGATGGCGGTGGCGCGGCTGCGCCGCGGGCTCGGCCGCACCGGCATCGTCGAGACGGTGGTCAAGCGCGGGTACCGGCTCGCCTGTGACCCCGCGGCCCGCCTTGAGAGCGGCTGAGACCGCGTCCGCGGGACGGGCGACGCCGGGGCCGGGCCTGATCCTTTGGCCGGGGCTTTCCAGGGTGTTTGAGGCCATTTGCGTGGCCAGACCTACGCTGAGCGTGAGGCCCGACGGAGGGGAGCCGATCATGCCTCAGATGACGTCGTACGAGCCGGGAACGCCCAGCTGGGTGGACCTGTCAACGCCCGACCTGACAGAGGCCGTGGCCTTTTACGAGGCCCTGTTCGGCTGGGAGTCGCGCCCCGTGCCCGACCCGGAGGCCGGCGGATACACGTTCTTTACCTTGGGTGGCGGCGCCGGCGGCGAGATCGCCGGGGCGATGCCGCTGCCGAGCGAGGACACGCCGCCCGCCTGGACGACCTACGTCAGCGTGCGCGATGTGGACGACACGGCCCAGGCGGTGCGGGCCGCCGGGGGGCGGGTCCTCATGGAGCCCGCCGAGGTCATGCGGCAGGGCCGGATGGCGGTCTTCGCCGATTCCCAGGGCGCGGTCATCGCCGCCTGGCAGCCGATGGACTTCCAGGGCGCTACCGTGGTCAACGAGGCGAACACCTACTGCTGGAGCGAGTTGGCCTGCCGGGACACCCAGGCGGCCAAGGCGTTCTACCCGACGGTGTTCGGCTGGCAGGCCGACACCCATGCCGTCGGCGGCTCGAGCTACACCGAATGGCGGGCCGACGGCCGGTCGGTGGCCGGCATGGTGCAGATGGACGAGCAGTGGCCGGAGGACCTGCCGCCTTACTGGTCGGTCTACTTCGCGGTCGACGACTGCGACGCGACCGCGGCCAGGACGGTCGAGCTCGGCGGGTCGATCACCTGGCCGCCGACCGACATCCCGGTCGGTCGTTTCGCCGTGCTGGACGACCCGTTGGACGCGCACTTTTCCGTCATCCGCTTCCCCGAGTCGGCGGCGGTCTGAGCGAGGGCCGATCACCCGGGATCAGCCGATCATGGCCATCGGCCTGCTCCCGCTCGTTATGGCGATCTTCGAGTTCAGCCGCGGGGAGTAGGGCATGTCTCAACGTCGCCGTCTGGGCGACGCGCAGCACGACAGCGGGACTGTGAGACACGCCCTGGCGGGGCGGCTTGCCGGCGGCCGGGCGGTCAGACGGCGAAGTCGAGCAGCGGCTGGGCGTTGCTCGGGTGGCGCAGCTTGGACAGCGATTCCTTTTCCAGCTGCCGGATCCGCTCGCGGGTCAGCCCCATGTGCTTGCCGATCTCGTCAAGCGTGCGCGGCGTCCCGTCGTACAGGCCAAAGCGCATCGCCATGATCTTCGACTCGCGGGGGGACAGCACGTTCAGCGCGCGGCGCAGCTGGTCGGCCATGAGCTGGCGATCGACCAGCTCGGCGGCTTCTGGACTGTCGGTGTCTTCGATGAGGTCGCCGATGCGGGTGTCGCCGTCCTCGCCGATCGTGGAGTCGAGGCTGATCGGCTGGCGGCTGGTGCGCAGCAGCTCGAGCACCTGCTCTGGGCTCTTGTCGAGCTCGACGGCCAGTTCTTCCGGAGTCGGCTCGCGGCCCAGGCGCTGGTGCATGTCCCGCTCGACACGGCTCAGCTTGCTGAGCATCTCCAGCACGTGCACGGGCAGCCGGATCGTCCGGGCCGAGTCGGCGAAGCCGCGCTGGATCGCCTGCCGGATCCACCACATCGCGTAGGTGGAGAACTTATAGCCCTTGGCGTAGTCGAACTTCTCCACGGCGCGGATGAGGCCGAGGTTGCCCTCCTGCACCACGTCGAGCAACGACAGGCCGCGGTCGGAGTACTTCTTGGCGACCGACACGACGAGCCGCAGGTTCGCCTCGAGCATGTGCGCCTTGGCGCGGCGGCCGTCCTCGGCGATCCACTCCAGTTCCTCGCGGTGGGTGTCGCTCAGCCGCTTGGCGGTCTCGAGCTTGTGCTCGGCGTAAAGCCCGGCCTCGATGCGCTTGGCGAGCTCGACCTCCTGCTCGGCGGTGAGCAGTTGGCGGCGGCCGATGGACTTGAGATAGGTGTGCACCGAGTCGCCAATGACCGTGGTCTGGTCGTCCAGGTCCGCGTCGGTGTCGGCATCGGTGTCGGCATCGGTGTCGGCGGGCGCCTCGGGGGACGCGTCGAGCTGTTCGAACGTGTCGTCATCGGGCTCCTCGGCGAGGAGCTGGGCGTCGGCGGGGGCCGGCTCGTGGTCGCTGGCCACCCGTACGCCGGCCTCGGACAGGTCGCGCAGGATGGAACGGCCCTGGGCGGGCGTGATGCCCGCCTTGCCGAACGCGCTGCGGACCTCGTCGAGCGAGAGGCGCCCTTGGGTGCGGCCACGTTCGAGAAGCTCCTCCATCGGCAGCGGATGCGACTCCTGAGGAGAAGTCACGGCGGCGGCTTGCGGCATGAGGACACCTCCCTCCCTTCGATGTGAGAGCGGCACAGGACGTGTGAATGCCATTGGTGCGCACTATCGAAAACGCCGTTCCACGCTGTGGTTGTTCCCGGCCAGCGCGGTTCATTCAATCTTCAAGCGATTCCGCGGCGACCAGCGCAACCTCGAAGCCGTAGGCGTCTTCGAGGTAGGCGGCGTAGTGATCGGGCCCGCCGGCGTGCGGGTGGCGCTCGGGAAACAGCAGTCGCCACCCGTGGCGCGCGGCGTCACTCACGATCGCGTCCAGGGCCGCCATCGACCTTACATGGAAGGCGAGATGGTTGAGGCCGGGGCGGAGCCGATCATGGGGTTCGGCGGGGGCGAACCCGAGCCGGTCGGACAGCCGGCCCCAGGTGGAGATGGCCGTGGCGAGATCGGGCACCCACGGCTCGACGTGCTGAACGCCACCATGCATGGGCGGTGATCTTACGAGAAGGGATGAACCTTACTACGTAAAGGCGGGCGGCTGTTATATCGCTCACATCAGCGCAGCCGAGCGCGATCAGGTTTCCCTGAAGGCAGCAGCGGGATCAGCGGGACCAGACGCACCTCGCGCGGCGCGGCGCAGGCGGGCAGCCGGCGGCGCGCCCAGGCGCGCAGCTCGGTCAGCAGGTCGTCCGGTGCGGGGTCGGGGCCCGTCGGCACCACGACGGCGACGACGCGCTGGCCCCACTCGGGGTCCGGGTGCCCCACGACCGCGACGTCCTTGACCGCGGGGTGGGCGGACAGCACCCGCTCGACGTCGCCGGGGACGATTTTCTCGCCGCCGGTGTTGATGACGTCGTCGGCGCGGCCGAGCACGCGCAGCACGCCGCCGGCGTTGGCGCCGAGGTCGCCGGTGTGGAACCAGCCGTCGCGCAGCGCCGCGGCGGTCAGGTCGGGGCGCAGCCGGTAGCCGGAAAGCAGCACCGGGCCGGCCAGCCGGATCAGGCCGGCCGCGTCGACGTCGACCGAGACGCCGTCGAGCGGCACCCCGTCGTAGACGCAGCCGCCGCAGGTCTCGCTCATGCCGTGCTCGAGGGCGACCCGGGCGCCGGCGGCGCGGGCGGCGGCGATCAGTTCGGGTGCCGCGGCGGCGCCGCCCAGCAGGATGGACCGGACGGGGGACAGGTCGGCGCCGGCGTCGATGAGCCGGCGCAGCTGAGTGGGCACGAGCGCGACGTGCTGGGCGGCGCCGGCGCCGATGACGGCCTTGACGGCCTCGACGTCGAACCGTTCGTGGATGATCGGCTCGGCGCCGGCCACGAGCGAGCGGACCAGGACCTGGATGCCGGCGATGTGGCCGGTCGGCAGGCAGCACAGCCATCGAGCGCTCGGCCGGGCGTCCAGCCGCCGCAGCGCCGCGGCGGCCGAGTGCCGTAGCGCCGCCGAAGACAGCTCGACGATCTTGGGTTCGCCGGTCGACCCGGAGGTGGCGATCAGCACGGCGGCCGGTCCCGCCGCCACGGGCGGCCCCGCGTTCTCGCAGGGACGTTCGCCGGCCGCGGTGACCACGGCCGCCGGGCGCAGCGCGGCCAGCAGGGCCCGCAGCGCGGGCGGCGGCAGGTCGGGCGGCAGCGGGCAGATCGCCGGGCCGCCGCCGTCGAGCGCGCGTGCCAGCGCCTGGTAGAGCCGCCGCCCTGGCGGCAGGACGACGGCGTGCACGGGGCGATCCATCTCGAGGTCAGCGTAGGCGACCCCGCCGGTGTGGCGGGG
>CALAED010000137.1 GCA_937891035.1 uncultured Thermomonosporaceae bacterium
GCCGCAGCACGGCATCAACGGCGAGCGCGACTGGTTCTGCCCGGCCGACGGCTGGCTGGGCATCGACTGCCGCATCAACCCCGACGGCGGGATGGACACCGTCAGCCCGGCCGAATGCGAGTGCCTGTGCCTGTTCACCCGAGGGCTGTCGCGGTTCGGCCTGCCCGACCTCGTCATCGACCGGGTTCCCTGCACCTACGACCTCGCCGCCACCAACACGATGCGCGGGCTCGCCGTCCAACTGCTCGCTCGGCTGTGGGCCGACCCGGCCGCGCGCGAGCTGCGGCTCGATTCCTCAATGGTCGTCGAGCCCGAAGACGTGTGGGGCTATTGGGGCGCCCGGCCGCTGTTTGGCCTGCCCGTGCCGCTGCTGCTCGCCCACGCGAGCCGAGACGACCTGCCCGCGGGCACCGCGCATCTCGAACTTGTCCCGCTGCCGGACTTCCACGGCACCCGCGCCCAGTGGGCCGCACAGGTCCTCAACGAGGGGGTATCCTCAGTGGCCGCCTGGCAGCCCGACACCCCGCCCTACCGCATCGACCGGCAACCCGTCACCCCGCGCGGATGATCGCCGTATCGAATCGCCAGGCACTGGTTACCGCTTCTATTAGGCCTGTGCCACGACAGACATACACCCCGTTCCTGGGTACTCCCCGCCGTCCCCCTCCACCAAAAGGGGGGACGATGCGTCGGCCTGAGACGTCCCTAGATGGTCCCTCGGCGTCCGTCAATGTCCCATGATCCGCCCCTAACGTCGAAAGCATGAACGATATGTCTGCTTGGGCGAGCAAGATCGCTCGTGAGCTGTTGGAACAGCCGCTTCCCCGCCGATGGGCACACACCCAGGGTGTCGCGCGCAAGGCCCGTAGCCTCGCCCCCATTTTGGGGGATGACGCTGACCTCCTTGAGGCCGCCGCATGGCTGCATGACATCGGCTACAGCCCACAGATCGCGGTAACCGGCTTTCATCCTCTCGACGGTGCCCGCTACCTCCGCGACATCGTGCACGCCGACGATGTTGTCTGCCGTCTTGTCGCCGGCCACTCCTGCGCCATCATCGAGGCCGAACAGCGCGGCCTCGTCGAAGAGCTTTCGCGCGAGTTCCCGCCTGCCGACGAACCGTTGAGGAACGCGCTGACCTACTGCGACATGACCACCACACCCGATGGAGAACATGTGACCGTTGGGAGTCGGCTTTCTGAAATCCGCGACCGTTACGGCCCCGGCCACCTCGTCACCCGATTCATCCGGCTCGCAGAGCCTTATCTAGTTGACGCTGTCCGCAGCGTCCAATCTCACTTGGGGCCACACACAACTGACATCTTCAGGATCGGGACCACCCATATTTGAGGCGCCCTTAGGTCACGATAGGACGTGACCGCTCCTCCAGGTAATCAGTGATCCGGCGCCGCATTGATCGGTCCATCCTCAGGTCATCAATTGCATTTGCTTGGACCCAGTGGACTTCACGGGATTCGTCGCTTGGAGTAGGGTGTCCGCCTGTCGAGCGGGCGGTGAGGACGATCGAGAATTCCTGACGTACTTCGTCGTTGCTCGTGTAATGAATGACGTGTTTCGGGTCAGAGTAGATCCCCACCAGGCCGGTGATCTCGCAATCGATCCCGGTCTCTTCCTTGGTTTCCCTGATCGCGGCCTGGCGAACTGATTCGCCGAGGTCGATGGCGCCGCCTGGTACGGCCCAGTTGTCGTTGTCGCTGCGGCGGATCATGAGGATGTCGCCGGTCTCGTTGGTGACGATGACGTTGACGGAGGGGACGAGGCTGTTGGCCTTGGGTGCGTTGGGGTCGTCGTAGTAGTCGATGCGGCGGGCCATGGCGTCAGTCCTCCGGCGGGAGGGGTTTGGCGCCTTCCCAGACGCGTTCGAAGCTATCCAGGTAGGTATTGGCGATCTCACCGCCCGCGATCTTACGCAGATGCCAGAACGGAGCCTGTGAGGCCGGCACGCCGTAGACGTGGGTGTTGATCAAAAGCTGGTCGTCAATACGGAAGATCGAGTTGTACAACACCGTGCTGTGGAGCCGGAACTCGACGTTCTCGACAGCGCGGAGCCGTCTGTAATTGACGATCACGTTACGGATCTTCGCGGCCATCGCCGAATCGATCCCCTCGTCTGCTCCTCGTTCCGCCACCTGTGACGAGTCAGGGTCACCGAGGAGGAACCGGACGCGGACGCCGGCCTTGGCCCGGTCGGTCAGGATCTGGTGGATGCCGTAATCCTCGGCGAGAAACAACCCGCTGTAGACGAGGACACCGATCTGTTCCCGCGCTTCGGAGAACAGACGTCCCATGAGGTCCCTCGGCACCGCGTACCGGTGCGGGTAGATGGTGATGATCTCACTGGCCGACGCCGCGGTGACTTGCTCGTCCTTGAGAGCACCCGGCCATAGATAGGTCTCATCTAGCCCGAGATGGGAGGCCACGGCATAGCGAAACCGCCGGTAGGGGACGCGGTCCTTGGTGATCCACCGTTCGACGGTCTTGGCGTCCACTCCGACCACCTCGGCCAGACGCGCAGGCGTCAGCCCTCGTTCGAGGAGAGCGGCGCGCAACCGTTCGTTTGGCATCTACCCGGCCGGATCAAGGGGACCTCTCAGGACGGCTCCAACCCTATGAGGACGTCCTGTCCACGTCCAACCAGGCAGTGACCGCGTCCCCGCCTCCGGTCGGACCCTCTTTCTCGTAAGGCACCACCAACCGCCCGAGCCACCCCTAACCGGGACACGGCAAGGGCCTTACGAGAGGAGGGATCACATGATCCTCATCCTGACCGCGACCGCCGCCGTCTTCCTGGCCGGCCTCGTCGTCGGCGTCCTCGCGATGATCGTCATCGGCATCCACGCCGAACAACACCGATCGGCCCGCATCGGCGCCCAGCCCAGCACGCGTATCGGTGCCGCATCCCGCCGGCTGCGGCTGCTGAACGTCCAAGCCGCGCGAGACGCCGCCGCCTCAGCCGACGTCCAGCGCGACCAGGTGCGGAGGTAGCCGATGCGACTGCCACGACGCATCCTCGGCCCGTCCTGCCTCTGCGGTGCCCGACTGTCGATGGGCGACATTCTCTGCCGCAAGTGCCGTGCCCGTGCCCGCTGGCTCCGCCGCAAGTCCCGCTACCCCGACCTGTGACCCACGCGACCCCGCCCGCGCGGGTCGCGCAGCCCCGGGAGGAGGTGCAGCCCTTATGTCCGTCTCGGTTCCGCTCGTCGTCGTCCTCGGCGCGGTCGCGTTCGTGGCCTGGCGCTACATGAGTCTTCGCGTCTGGCACGCACTGATCTGCCTGCTGTTCGGCTTCTTCCTCGCCGCGACCAACGCCGCCCCGGAGATCCGCCGCATCGTCGCCGCGATCGTCCATTGGGCGCTCGGCTAAGCCCCTTGCTCAAAGGAGGGATGCCTACGTGACCAACACACCCAACAGCGTCAATGTCGATCTTCAGGAGGCCGCCGCCCGCAACCTCACCGCCCGCGACATCCTCACCGAACTATCCACCGCAATCCCGCCCTTGAACAACGTTTGGCGCCTCCTCGCCAACGCACTCGCCGACACGCCAGCCCTATCCGCCGAGATCATCCGACTCGCCACACAGCACCTCGACCAGCGCCGCGCCTACGCCGACCTCCTCGCCGCCGCCCGCGCCACGCTCGCCGCAGACCGCGACAGCGAACCCGACCCGCTGTACTACCTGCGCGACGAACTCGCCGCGCGAGGACACCTCCCGCCAGCCTGGGACCGCCAGTGACCCGGACGCAACGGATGCGCCGTCACGCTCGACGGATGCGGCGCGCTGGCCTTCAGCCCATGGTCGTCATCAACTCCGATGACCAGCTTCCCGACCTCATCGTGGTCACCATCTGCCGCATCCTGTGGTGCTACCGGTCCGAACTCGCTCCCGCCTACCTCGGGATCGTCCTGACCCTTGGAGGGGCGGTCCTGCACCTGACGCATCCCACCTGGTGGGCGTACCTCCTCATCGTCACCGCCGTCACGGCAACGCTGCTCGCGCTCTGCGGCGCGCGGGTGGGCCTGGTCCTGCGCATCGAACGCTGTTACGCCGCCACCGTGGTGATAGCCGCCGGTTCATGGCTATCCGCGGTTACGGCACGCGGCGTCACCGTCCGGCCGCTCGCCCAGATTCTCCTGGTCGGAGGGTCCATGCTCGCCGTCCCGTGGTGGGCGCATCGGCGGCGTCGTGCGAAGGTACGCGTCGAGCGCAAGCTGTCGGCATGGCCCGAGATCGCCCAGGCCATCGGCCTCGCCGGTTCCCGCGTCCAGTCCGCGATCGTGGACATCTGGGGATGGCGCGCCCGCTTCGCCCTGGCACGCGGCCAAACGATCAACGACGTGATCAACAAGACACCCGCCATCGAATCCGCCCTTGGCACCCATCGCGGCGCGGTCCGCGTCTACCCCACCCGCGACGAGTTGGCCAACCGGTTCGAATTGCGAGTCCTCGACACCGACCCGCACGCCGACGCGATCGCTTGGCCCGGCCCCTCAGTTAGCACCATTGCCGAGCCGGTCGATCTCGGCCCGTTCGAAGACGCGACGAGCGCCCGCGTTCTGATCCTGCGCCGTCATGTCCTCATCGGCGGCATCGCGGGCTCGGGCAAGAGCGGCGGGATCAACGTCCTTATGGGCAACCTGGTGGCCTGCCATGACGTGGTCGTCTGGGCGGTAGACCTCAAACGCGGAATGGAACTCCAGCCCTGGGCAAGCTGCATCGACCGACTCGCCACCACACCCGACCAAGCCCGCGCGCTACTACGCGACGCCGTCGCCGTT
This sequence comes from uncultured Thermomonosporaceae bacterium, assembly GCA_937891035.1. Lineage (GTDB taxonomy): Bacteria > Actinomycetota > Actinomycetes > Streptosporangiales > Streptosporangiaceae > CALAED01. Next base: position 4,799 of record CALAED010000137.1, read on the forward strand.
CTCGAAGCCCGCGCCGACTGGCTCACCGCCCAAGGACGCCGAGTCTGGGAACCGACCCCGGAACTGCCCGCCCTGGTCATCGTCATCGACGAATACGCCGAACTCAGCGACGACGCACCCGACGCCACCACCCTTACCGACTCCATCGCCCGACGCGGACGGGCCGTCGCCGTGACCCTGATTGCGGCCACGCAGCGCCCGACACAAAAGGCCATGGGAAAGGGCGCCGTGCGGTCCCAGATGGATGTACGCGTCAGTTTCCGTGTCCGGGAACGGAAGGACGTCGACCTCATCCTTGGTCAGGGCATGCTTTCGGCAGGATGGCACGCCCACACCCTCAACGCTCCCGGCAAGTTCCTCGTCTCCGCCCAAGAACACGACACACCACGCCGAGGACGCGCCTACCTCATCACCGACGAAGCCGTCAGCCAAACCGCAGAGCGT
>CALAED010000138.1 GCA_937891035.1 uncultured Thermomonosporaceae bacterium
CTCCGCCCGCGACATGCGCGACACCGACTGGTCGCAGGTCGTCGCCCTCTACGATCAACTCGTCCACCTCGACCCCTCACCGATCATCGCCCTCAACCGGGCCATCGCGGTCGCCGAGCTTGACGGCCCGCAAGTCGCGCTGGCGGCCGTCGACCGTCTTCAGGACACCTTGGCCGGCTATCACGCCTACCATGCGACCCGCGCCGATCTGCTGCGCCGGCTGGGCCACAAGCAACCGTCTCGCGCGGCCTACGACAAAGCCATCGAGCTGGCGGGCAACACCGCCGAGACCGCCTACCTGACACGTCGCCGCGACCAGCTGGGATGACGCCCCGCCAACCCCCGTCGAAACCGATGCGCGGATTACCCGGCCCCCGCCATCGGAACCGAACTCGCTGTGGCCGACCAAGCTGGGCTAACCTGACGCCGGTGGCCACCGAACGTCCCGATGTACCGCTGATCGCCGACGAGCGTGCGATGCTCCGTGCTCACCTCGACTTCCATCGCGCCACCCTCGCTTGGAAGTGCGACGGCCTGGACGACGAGCAGCTGCACGCGCAGGCGTCGCAACCTTCGGCGCTGTCACTGCTCGGGCTGGTACGCCACATGGCAGAGGTGGAGCGCACCTGGTTCCGCAAGACGGTGAACGGCGAGCGCGACCTGCCCAACGTCTGGTCCCACGCCGACGACTACCAGACCGCCTACGACCCATCGGGCTGCACCCGCGCGGAAGCCTTCGCCGCGTGGCAGGCCGAGGTGGCACACGCCCGCCGCATCGAACGCGCGGCCCCGTCCCTTGAACTGGTCGTCCACCAGCCGCGCTGGGGCGAGGACGTCTCGCTGCGCTTCGTCATCCTGCACATGATCCACGAGTACGCACGGCACAACGGCCACGCCGACCTCATTCGCGAGGCCACCGACGGCACCGTGGGCACATAGGCAGCACGGCTCGCTCGACTCGAACTGTGCCGGTTCGAGAGCCGCGAGATTCAGTGAGCCGTGAGGGCGAGCGCATGTGAAACACGGTCGCCTGACCGTGGGTGACAGCGAGGCGACCGCCTCGCCCCGCCTATGCCAAGTGGGCCATGAGGTCTCCCGATCAATGGTCGGTTCGGGCGAGGAACCAATGACGGGAGACCTCACTACGGGGCGATCAGCGGCGCCCCCGCGGCCCTGGACGAACAGGGCTCGGCCGTCGAGCGCCCGTGGGCAACTCCGGCGAGCGGCAATCAGCCGTCGTTGTCGTCGCTTGTCTCGGGGGCGAAGTGCTGCACGCCGAACGCGATCGCGGCGGCGATGTCGTCGTCGCTGGTCCCCCAGGCGCCCTGGATCACCGATCCCCATGCGTGACAGCTGCGGGTCGCGAACTCCTTGACCTCCGACGTGTCCTCCCAGGTCGCCGGGTCGAACTTCTCTCCGCGAAGGTGGCGATCCAAGCCCAACAGGGTGATGTCCCAGCCGCCGCCGATCCCGATGGTGCCGCCGGGGCCGTACGTGCGCACCATCTCGTCCACGATCTCGGCGGGGGACGCGTGTTCCAGCTCGAGAACGGTGTCGCCGTCCGGGCCGCGGGACAGGCGCACCTCGACCTCGGTGACCATTCCCTCCCCCATCGCCCAGGTCACCTTGAGCAGATGAGGCTCTTCACAGCGCAGGATTTCCCCACCGGCGTTGCCTTCGAGCTGGAACATACCGCCGGGCCGGAGATCTCCGGTGATCGGGGCCAGCCATCGGCTGATCCGTTCCGGGGAGGTGCAGGCATCCCACACGTCCTCGATCGAGGTGTCGTAGCTGCGGCGCAGCAGGAGCGAGCGCCCTGGTCCGGCCGCGACGGGACTGTCGCCGATCTCCCGATGGATCGCGTTGATGTGGTTGACGATATCGATCATTTGGCTTCCTCGTTCTTCGTGGCGGGTCGGCTGCCCGCGGACGTCTCTTCGCGCTGCTTGCGGCGCTCGCGCTTGCCGCGCTCGAGTTCGGTGCCCAACGCGTCGAGACGCTGGTCCCAAAACCCGCGGAAGCGCTCCAGCCACACATCGATCTCCCGCAGGGGCGCGGAGTCCACCGCGTACAGGCGGCGCGCGCCGTCCGCCCGGACCGTCGTGAACCCGCTCTCCCTCAGCACGCGCAGATGCTGGGACACCCCCGGCTGAGAGATCCCGAACTCCGCCTGGATGACCGCGGCGATCGCCCCAGAGGTCTGCTCGCCATCGGCGAGCAGCTCCAAGATCCGGCGTCGGACCGGGTCACCAAGAACATCGAACGCGTGCACCGCGCCAGTATTGCGACGGCACTTATATAAGTCAATACGCAAATGATGTCGGCCGCCGGCCGTCCCGTGAGCGGGGCAGATCAGCCGAGGTCGGCGAGCTTGCGCTCCAGTACTACGCGCTCGCGCCCGTTGCCGCACAGCCGTACGGCGAGCGCCAGTGCGGTGCGTGCCTCGTCGATACGTCCCAGGCGGGTGAGCAACTCGCCGCGAACGCTCGGCAGCAGATGCGAGTTCGACAGCGCCTCGGCGGCCACCAGTTCGTCGACGATCGGGAGTGCGGCAGCCGGTCCTTGCGCCATCGAGACCGCCACGGCCCGGTTGAGGTCGACCACCGGTGAGGGCGCGAGCCGGCCTAGCGCCTCATAGATGAGCACGACACGCTCCCAGTTCGTCGCGTCGACCGACGGAGCGACGGCATGGCACTCCGCGATCGTCGCCTGCAACCCGTAGGCGCCCAGGCCCCGGCCGGCCCGCTCCGCGCGGGCAAGCGCGGCTCGCCCCCGGCGAATCGCGGCGCCGTCCCAGCGACGGCGGTCCTGATGCTCCAGCAGCACCGGCTCGCCGTCCGGCCCGGTGCGAGCCGGAAAGCGCGCCGCCGTCAACTCGAGCAGCGCCAGCAGGCCGTGGACCTCGGGTTCGCCCGGCATCAGCCGGCTCAGCACCCGCGCCAGGCGCTGCGCCTCGCTCGCGAGATCGAGCCGGATCAGATCATCACCGGAGCTGGCCAAGGCACCCTCAGTGAAGATCAAATAGATCACGCTGAGCACCGAACCGAGCCGTTCACTCCACTCCTCCGGTGGCGGCACCCCAAAGGGCACGCGGGCCGCCGCGAGGGTCTTCTTCGCCCGAGTGATCCGGGCCTGCACGGTGGCGGTCGGCACCAGAAACGCTTTGGCGATCTCGTCGCTGGTCAGACCGCCGACGACGCGCAGGGTGAGCGCCACTCTCGCCTCCCGGGACAACACGGGGTGGCAGGAGATGAACATCAACGCGAGCACGTCGTCGTCGATCTGGTCCGGATCCCACAGCTCGTCCGCGGCGTAGGGGTCCGGCCCGGCGGGCGCGCTGCCCGAGACGACGCCGCCCTCGCCCAGGTCGCGGGCAAGGGCGGCGTACCTGTCGTCCAGGGCGGCTCGCCGGCGGAACGCGTCGATCGCGCGGCGCCGGCCGACGGTGAGCAACCACCCCGCGGGATGGCGGGGGACGCCGTCGCGCGGCCAGGTCACCAACGCCTCGGCCAACGCCTCTTGGGCGAGGTCTTCGGCCAGCGCGAAGTCGCCGGTGTATCGCGCCAGCGCGCCGACGATCCGCGCGGACTCGATCCGCCAGACGGCGGCGACGGCCTCGCGACCGGGGAGATCGGCCATCGTCCGCCGGTTTCGCGTCGACTCGCTCAGAGCTGACCGGTGGCCTCGCGCCACGCCCGCTCCTTTTGGATCCACTCGTTGTCCTGCGGGAACTCGTCGATCGTGGTGACCCGGCGGATCTCGGTCTTGAAGCCCGGACCGCTGATCGGCGACCGCTTGGCCCACTCGACGGCCTCCTCCTTGGACGCCACGTTGAGGATGTAGAACCCGCCGAACAGCTCCTTGGTCTCGCCGTACGGGCCGTCGGTGACCACGGGCGGCTCGGCGGAGTAATCGACGACCACGCCCTCGGCCGGGTCGTCGAGCCCCTCGGCGGCGACCAGCACGCCCGCCCGGATCATCTCGTCGTTGTACTTGCCCATGGTCTCGATCATCTCGTTGAAGTCGATGTCGCCCATCTTCGCGTAGGCCTCGTCGGTGGCGCGCATGATCAGCATGTACTTCATTGTTCGTCTCCTGGTTGCCCCGGGGCCCGTTCTCGGCCCCTCTCACCTCTAGGTCGAACGGCCGATGCCGCGGATCGACACGACGGCCGATTTTCTCGCCGGGGGATTGCGGCAGCGTACAGCGCGTCGTCCGGCGCCGCCTCTTGCCGGCCCGCAGGGCCGTCACCGCGACCCGCTACCGCTGTGGGCCCGCGCCGCGACCTGGCTCTCACCCCCACCGTAACCAGCCACATGGGCCTCCCGAACGTAGGGTCAGCGCGCTGACCAGCGCCATCCTGCGGTGGCCGCGCACAGCGGACCACGATCGAGGTCGGCTTCGTCAGGACTGGACGGCCAGGGCGAGCGGAAGAACCGCCGGGGCTCCCGCTTCGCGGAGGAGTTTGGCGGCGACCGTCATCGTCCAGCCGGTCTCAACGCGGTCGTCGACCAGGAGGACCGGGCCCGGCGAACCCGGGAGCGCGGCGCGCAGGTCGTCGGGGACGGCGAAGGCGGACCACAGTGAGCGCAGGCGCTGGGCGCTGTTGTGCTGGCGCGGCAGCGGTGGCCCGACCGGGACGACCTCGCCGATGAGGGGCAGTCGGCCGAGCTCGGCGATGCGCCGGCCCAGGCTGTCGATCAACCGCGGCCTGGAGTGGGAGCCGATGGTGACCACGCCGGTGGGACGGGTGGCCCAGCCCCAGGTGGCCAGCACCTTGACGATGGCCTCGACGATCTCATCGGGCACGGGCATGTCGGGGGCGTCCGCGGCGAACAGCTCGCGGAGCCGATTGCCCCAGCCGATGTCGGTGAGCCGGCCGAGCGCGCGCCCGGCCATGAGGTCGGCGGCGATCCGGCCGGACACGCCCAGGTCCTTCAGCCCGGTCGGCCACATCCGGCGCGGGGCCACCTCGACGCCGGGTCTGCGCAGCCGGTCGCGCGCCTGGGCGGCGCCGGTCGCCGACACCTCGGCGGACCGGTGCCGGCCGGTGCAGTTGTCGCACCGGCCGCAGGGAGCCGCCGCGGGGTCGTCGAGCTGACGGCGCAAAAACTCCATGCGGCAGGCATCGGTGCCGATGTAGTCGAGCATCGCCTGCCGCTCGCGAGATCGCTCGGCGGCGACCCGTTCATAGCGCTCCCGGTCATAGGCCCACTCGCGGCCGGTGGCCACCCAGCCG
>CALAED010000139.1 GCA_937891035.1 uncultured Thermomonosporaceae bacterium
CTATCCCGTCATGGTGAAGGCGGCCGGCGGGGGCGGCGGCATCGGTATGAGCGCCGCCCACGACGAAGCGGAGCTGCGCACGGCGTACGAGACCGCACGCACCCGCGCTGAGCGCTTCTTCGGCAGCGCCGACATCTTGCTCGAGCGGTTCATCGAGCACGCCCGCCACGTCGAGGTACAGATCCTCGGTCTTGCCGACGGCACGGTGATCGCGCTGGGGGAGCGCGACTGTTCCGTGCAGCGACGGCACCAAAAGATCGTCGAGGAGACCCCGTCGCCGGGCGTCGGATCCGACCTGCGCACCCGCATGCTGGAGGCGGCCGTCCGGGCCGGTGCGGCGGTCGACTATCGTGGCGCGGGTACGGTCGAGTGCCTCGTCGATCCACGCGCACAGGACTTCGTCTTCCTTGAGATGAACACCCGGTTGCAGGTCGAGCACCCGGTGACCGAGCTCGTCACCGGCATCGACCTGGTCGAACAACAACTGCTCATCGCCGCCGGTGAGCCCGCCACCGTGCCCGCCGGGCCGCCGCAAGGCCACGCGATCGAGTTCCGGGTCTACGCCGAGGACCCCAAGCGGTTCCTGCCCAGCCCCGGACAGATCACGGACTGGGCCGAGCCCGCCGGCGAGGGCGTCCGGGTGGACTCCGGTTACACGGCGGGCAACAAGGTCACCCCGTTCTACGACCCGTTGCTGGCCAAGCTGTGCGTGCACGGCGCGGATCGCGGCGTCGCGCTGGCGCGCGCCCGGGCCGCGGTCGAGGCGTTCAAGATAACGGGATTGAAGACCAACCTGCCGTTCTTCATCGAGCTACTGGACAACCCGGAATTCGTCCGGGGAACTTATGACACGGGGCTGGTAGATGGCCGCCTCCGTGCGTCCTGACGTATACCTGTCGGATGGGATCGCCGGGCGGGCGCCGGTGACGCGAGGAGAGGAGCCGCGGTGGCGGAAGTCCATGCGGAGATGGTGGCGAACGTCTGGAAGGTCGTCGTCGCGGAGGGTCACCAGGTAGTAGAGGGCGACACCCTGGTGATCGTCGAGTCGGTGAAAATTGAGATCCCCGTCGTCGCGGAGCACTCCGGCACGGTCACCCAGCTCAAGGTGGTCGAGGGCGACCTCGTGCAGGAGGGGCACCTCATCGCGGTCATCGAATAGCGGTGGCGAGTTCGGCGCGCCGCTCATCGAGCCGGTCGGTCAGGCGCCCGGTAACACGAGGCCGTGCCGGGAGCAGCGCGCCGACCACCCCCGCGGCGTCACCTGCACCACCAGCCGGCGGCGGCATGTCGCGCAGTAGCGAGGGGGCTCCAGCCGCCGGGCGGCACCGCAGCCCGCATGCCCGCCGGAGCCGAGCGGCGCACCGCAGTGGCCGCAGTACGTGTCACCGGATGTGTCGCGACCGATGGGGTCGCCGGCGGCGTCTTCGGCTGTCCTATCCACAGGCGGCAGCGTACGCTCCGGGCCCAGGGCCTACCCCGTAGGGTGGCATTATGCCGCTCACGCCAGGCTTGCGCGCCGAGGTCCGCATCGTGGTCGCCGAAGCCGACACCGCCACCGCGCTCGGCAGCGGGGACGTGCCGGTGCTGGCCACCCCGCGGCTGCTCGCACTGGCCGAAGCCGCGACCGTCGCCGCCATCCGAGATCACCTGGAGCCGGGCACGACCTCGGTCGGCACCTCGGTGGTGCTCGAGCACATGGTGGCCAGCCCAGTGGGCGCCGAGGTGGTCACCCTCGCGCAACTCACCGAGGTCGATCGGCGGCGGCTGGTGTTCAACGTCGAGGCGAGCGAGGGCGACAAGCAAATCGGCGCGGCCCGGGTGGAGCGATTCATCGTGGACCGCCGGCGGTTCCTCGAGGGGCTCCACGGTCCTTAGGCCCCGTCCATGATGCCGCGCCGTCGCACAGCCGACGGCGAGCCGCTGAGGCGGGCTCAACCTCCGGAGGGGGCGTGCCGCCGGCACCCTCGGCGGCATCGGCAGACGTGTTCGGCCCGTGCTGGTCGGGCGCGGTGGGTTGCGACGTGGTCAGATGCCGGTGGTGGCGCGTGGATAGGCGACCTCGGGGTCGGTGGCGATGTTGACGAGATAGGGCACCCCGGCGTCGAAGGCCCGGCGCAGGGCCGGGCCGATGTCGGCCGGTCGGGTGACGAGCTCACCGGCGCCGCCGAGCGCGCGTACGACCTCGTCGTAACGGCACTGCGGTTGCAGGTCGGCGGCGACGTCATAGCCGTACAAGAACCGCATGGGGTGCTTCTCCAGGCCCCAGCTGCCGTTGTTACCGCAGATCATCACCACCGGCAGCCCGTGCCGTACCAGCGTGTCGGCATCCATCAGCGAGAACCCGGCGGCGCCGTCGCCCAGCAGCAGCACCACCTGAGCCGACGGCGCGGCGAGCCGGGCCGCGATGGCGTACCCGAGCCCGGTGCCCAGGCAGCCGTACGGGCCGGGGTCGAGCCAGCGTCCCGGGCGGGCGGGCTCGACGTACTTGCCGGCGTAGGAGACGAAGTCGCCGCCGTCGCCGATCACAACGGCGTCGTCGGCGAGCAGGCGGTTCAGCTCCCCGTAGATCCGCATCGGATGGATCGGCTCGGCGTCGCTGGTCATCAGCTCGCCGTCCTTGGCCACCGCCGCTGCGGCGGCGGTGGCCAGCTCGGTCAGCCACTCCTCCCATGTCCCCCGGCCGCCATCGGCCGGGGAAGCGTTGGGGTGGTGGGCGAGTTTGGTGAGCTCGGCGAAGAAGGCCGCCAGGTCGCCCCCGTACGAAGCGGCGAGATCCACATGGGTGGCGACCTGGTCGGGCGCGTCCACCACGTGCACCACCTTCGCGGCGCCGCCGGCGAAACGCCCGTAACCGAGGCGGAAGTCGAGCGGAGTCCCGGCGACGATGACGAGGTCGGCCCGCGCGAAGGCCGTGGACCTGGCCCGCGTGACCAAAAGCTCGTGCCCGCGTGGCAGCACGCCCCGGCCCATGCCGTTGGTGATGACGGGAACCCGCAGCTCCTCCGCGGCCGCTCGGGCGGCCGCCTCCGCGCCGTCGCTCCACACGTCGGAGCCCAGCACCAGCACGGGGCGCTCCGCGGCCGCCAGCAGTCGCGCGATCGGCTCCACATCGCCCGCCGTGGCCGGGGTGGCTCGGGGGGCGGGGATCTCTACCTCGGCCTGGTCGTACAGATGGTCCATGTAGGCGTCGAGAAAGACGGGACCGCGGTGCGGCGCGAGCGCGACGCGGAAGGCCTCGTCGACGGCGGCCGCGATGCCCGCGGTGTCGGGCGCCGTACGGGCCCACTTAGTGATCGGCGCCAGCAGCGGCGGGTGGTCGATCTCCTGGAGCGCTCCCTTGCCCCAATTGGACAGCGGCGCACGGCCGCCGAACACGAGCACCGGCGACCCGTTGAAGTGCGCGGATGCCACCGCGCTCAGCCCGTTTGTGACGCCGGGACCGGCGGTGAGCACGGCGAAGCCCGGGGTACGGGTGAGCTTGGCGGTCGCCTCGGCCGCGAAGACCGCGGTCTGCTCGTGCCGGACGTCCAGGATGCGCATCGGGGGCTCGGCGTTGACCGCGCCGTCGTACAGCGGGAAGACATGCCCGCCGGAGAGCGTGAACATGGTCTGCACGCCGTAGCCGCGCGCCACCGCGACGGCATGCGCGCCCGCGTGTCCCTGTATGCGCGTCATGGCTTCCTCGGTTTCTTCAGGGGTTCCAGATGGCTGGATTTACCGAAGGGGCCCCCCGGCCTCCTAGAGGGTCTGCGACAACGCCTTGATGGGCATGCGCAGCTCGCTCAGCAGGTCGAGGTCCTCTTGGGGGGACCGGCCAAGGGTGGTCAGATAGTTGCCGACGATGACCGCGTTGATCCCGCCGAGCATGCCCGCTCTGGTGCCGAGGTCGCCGAGGGTGAGCTCGCGGCCGCCCGCGTACCGCAAGATCGTGCGGGGCAGCGCCAGCCGGAACGTGGCGATCGTCTTCAGCGCTTCGGTGCCCGTCACCAGCGGATATTCGGCGAACGGCGTACCCGGCCGCGGGTTGAGGAAGTTCAGCGGCACCTCTTCCGGCATCAGCTCGGCGAGCTGCCCGGCGAACTCGGCGCGTTGTTCGATCGACTCGCCCATGCCGATGATGCCGCCGCAGCACAACTCCATGCCGGTCTGCCGGACGAGAGTGCAGGTGTCCCAGCGTTCCTGCCAGGTGTGCGTCGTGACCACGTTCGGAAAGTGGGAGCGGGCGGTTTCGAGGTTGTGGTTGTAGCGGTGCACGCCCATCTCGGCCAGCTCCTCTACCTGGGCCGGGGTGAGCATGCCGAGCGAGCAGGCGATGTTGATGTCGACGGCCTCGTTGATGGCCTTGACGCCCTCGCGTACCTGCGCCATCAATCGCTCGTCCGGCCCGCGCACGGCGGCGACGATGCAGAACTCGGTGGCGCCCGTCTCGGCCGTCTCGCGCGCCGCCGCGACAAGAGACGGGATGTCCAGCCGGGCCGCCCGCACGGGCGAGTCGAACCGGCCGGACTGGGAGCAGAAGTGACAATCCTCCGGGCAGCCGCCGGTCCGCACCGAAACGATGCCCTCGACCTCTACCTCCGGGCCACACCAGCGCATTCGCACCTCGTGCGAGAGCGCGAGGAGCTCCTCAAGCCGGTCGTCGGGCAGGGTGAGGCACCGCAGCGCTTGCGCCGCGGACAGCCCCCGTCCGTCGTCGAGCACCTGGCGGCGTGCCTCGTCCAGAATGTCGGTCTTTATGTCTGTCACCGATGCTCCCCGCTGATTCCGTACGTCTCCCGGAAGGTACCAGCGTCGAAAGTACCGCCGAGCGGCGGGGACAGCCCGGCCCGAGCGGCCAGCAGGAACTCCGCCGGGTCGAGCGCGCCCGCGCCGGCCGGCAGCGCGCCGTCGAGCGGCCGCGCTGCGATCGTCTCCAGATCCCTGATGTTGCACCGCATCGCCAGATCGGGCGCGGCCGGCCAGGCCCCGATGACGACGCCGCCGAGCTCAAGCCCACGATGCGCGAGCGCCTCTAGAGTGAGCGCGGTGTGGTTGAGGGTGCCGAGCCCGGCCCGGACCACGACGAGCACCGGCGCGGCCAGCAGGCGGGCCAAGTCCGCGATCGTGGCGCCGTCCTCGTCGTAGCGGACCAGCAGGCCGCCGGCGCCTTCGACGATCACCAGCCGGCGGGTCGCGGCGAGCCCGCGGATCCGCTCGGCCACCGCCCGCAGGGCCACCCGCGCCAGGCCGCCGCGCCCGGCGGCC
>CALAED010000140.1 GCA_937891035.1 uncultured Thermomonosporaceae bacterium
GCGGCCATGTTGCCCGGCGCCCGCGGCCTCGGCGGGCCGCTCGGCTGCCTCAACGAGGCCAGGTTCGGCATCGTCTTCGGCGCGATGGGCGCGGCGCTCGACTGCCTCGATGTCGCGCTGGCCTACGCCGGCGACCGTGAGGTCTTAGATCGGCCGCTCGCCGCCTTCCAGCTGACCCAGCGCAAGTTCGCCGACATGGCGATCGAGGTCGGCAAGGGCACGTTGCTCGCGCTGCACCTCGGCCGGCTGAAGGACGCCGGCACCCTCACGCCCGAGCAGGTCAGCGTGGGCAAGCTCAACAATGTGCGGGAGGCGATCGCCATCGCCCGTGAGTGCCGCACGATTCTCGGCGCCAATGGCATCACGCTCGAATACCCGGCGATCAGGCATGCCAACAACCTCGAGTCGGTGCTCACCTACGAAGGCACGAGCGAGGTGCACAGCTTGGTGATCGGGCGGACGCTGACCGGCCACGCCGCCTTCGAGGGCTAGGTTTGGCGAAGGACCGCACTCGGTAGTGGAGGCTGTGATGGATCTCGGTCGCGTGGGCATCTGGGACATCGGGCTGCGCATGGAGGACAACGTCGCCGGGGGCGCGGCCGCCGAAGCCGCGGCCGAGCTGGAGGAGCTCGGATACGGAGCCATCTGGCTGGGTTCCAGCCCCGGCGTGGAGCACGCCGTGCCGTTGCTGAAGGCCACCTCGCGGATCGTGGTCGCGACCGGCATCCTCAGCATCTGGGACTACGAGCCGGCCGACGTCGCCGCGCGGCACGCCGCCGTTACGGCCGAGCATCCGGAGCGGTTCTTGCTCGGGCTCGGCGTCAGCCACGAGGTGCTCGTCAAGGAGCGCTACCAGCACCCGATGGCGGCCATGCACGCCTTCCTCGACGGGCTTGACGACGCGGCGACGCCCGTACCCGCGACGCAGCGGGTGCTCGCCGCGCTCGGTCCGCGCATGCTGGAGACGGCGCGGGACCGGGCCGCCGGCGCGCACCCGTACCTGGTGACGCCCGAGCACACCCGGCGCGCGCGGCGGCTGCTCGGCCCCGACCGGCTGCTTGCCCCCGAGGTCAAGGTCGTCATGGAGGCCGACACCGACCGCGCCCGCGCCGTCGCCCGCGGCCATGTCTCCGGGTACCTCGGGCTGCCCAACTACGCGAACAACATGCGGCGGCTCGGCTACACCGACGCCGATCTGGCCGAGGGTGGCAGCGACGAACTCGTCGCGTCGGTCGTCGCCTGGGGCGCGGATTCGATCAGCGAGCGCGTCGCCGCCCACGAGGAGGCCGGCGCCGACCACGTCTGCGTGCAGGTCATCACCGACGACCGCACGAAGCTGCCCCGGCGGGAGTGGCGCGAGCTCGCCGCGATCCTCCGGCCGGCATGATCGTCGGGGCGGATGGGCTTCTGTCTGGCGGGAGTCGATGGCTGCGGGCCGGGCGTGGGAAATATCGTCGGGAACGCGCCGCGGCGACGGGGAGGAGGTCTCGCCTCTCTTGGTGTCCGGGCGCGGGTGCGCAGCCGCGGAGGACGCATGGCAGAAAGCACGCAAGTCCACGCGCCGAAAGACCCCGTCGCCCCCGAGGTCGCACCGCCCGAACCCGGCCTGACCCCGAGTGAGATCGTCGACCGCGCGCACGCCCTGATCCCGATGGTGCGGGCGCAGCAGGACGAGGCCGAGCGGCTCGGCCGCCACACCGAGGCGGTGGAGCGCGAGTTCGTCGCCGCCGGGTTCTACCGGATGCTCCAGCCTCGCAGGTTCGGCGGCTATGAGTTCGACGTGCCGACCTTCTGGCAGGCGATGCTGGCGATCTCCTCGGGAGACCCCGGCACCGGCTGGGGGCTGACGCTCGGGTCGCACCACGCGCTCGTGATCGGCGCGCATTTTCCGGCGGCGGGCCAGCGGGAGATCTTCGGGCCGACCGGCGACTTTCGCGGCCCGCACCGCCCGGTCCCGGCTGGGAAGGCACGCCCCGTGGACGGCGGATACATGGTCGGCGGGACCTGGGACTACTGCTCGGGCGCCCCGTACGCCACGCACTTCATGGGCAACGCCATGGTGGCCGGCCGCGACCCGCGGGAGGCGGGCGCCAACATCGCGGTCGTGATCCCCGCGGGGGAGTTCACCGTCATCGACGACTGGGGCGACGGCCGCGTCCTCGGCATGAACGCGAGCGGATCCAACAGCGTACGGGTGGATGAGGTGTTCGTGCCCGAGCAGCGCACCTCGGTGGGCAACTGGACCAGGAAGGAGTTCCCGGCCGAGGGCGCCGAGCTGCACGGCAACCCCATGTACGGGGGCCGGATCTACGCCGTCTACCACGCCGGTCTGGTGATCCCGGTGATCGGCGCGGCCCGGGCGGCGCTCGCGGAGCTCGCGGACATCATCACCACCAAGGACACCTTGATCCCGCCGCGGGTGCCCCGATACACCCACCAGGACTTCCAGCAGCCCTACGGCTATGCGCTGGCCCTCACGGACTCGGCCGAGGCGCTTGTGCTGCGGGCCGGCGAGCGGTACATGGAGCTCGGCCGGCGCTGGGCGGCCACGGGCGAGCCCTTCACCAGGGAAGAGGACGCGCGCCTTTACCTGACCATCCAGCAGGCCGGGCAGCTTGCGGTGCGGGCCGTACAGGTCATCTTCAGCGCGGCCGGATCGTCTTCCGCCAAGCGCGGCCGGCGGCTGCAGCGCTACTACCGCGACATGTCGATGTATCAAGGGCACATCGCCGCCCAGTACATGAACACGGCGCGCGAGGTGGCCAAGCTGCACTTCGGCCTGCCCGACGGCTTGTTCTAGGCGTACTCGTTGTCAGCAGGTCGTTGACACGCCGGGTCGGGCGAGATCCAAAAGGTGGTGACATGTCGCGAATCTTGGTGGCCGGCGGGACGGGAGTGCTCGGCCGGGCGATCGTTCAGCGGCTGACCGGCGCGGCCGACGTCCGGGTGCTGAGCCGCCGCGACGTCACGCTCGCCGCCGCCGAGGTCGTTCGCGCCGACCTGGACACCGGGGACGGGCTTGAGCCGGCCCTGCGCGGCATCGACGTGGTGGTGCACTGCGCCGGTTACAACCGCGACCTGCGGCATCCCGAGCGCGACACCGATCAGACCCGGCGGCTGATCGAGGCCGCGCGCGCCGCCGGCGCCGCGCCGCACCTGGTCTATATCTCGATCGTCGGCACGGATCGCATCCCGCTCGGCTACTACCGGGCCAAGCACGCGGGCGAGCGGCTCATCGCGGCGTCCGGGCTGCCGTGGACTGTTTTGCGCGCCACGCAGTTCCACGAGCTCGTGCTGATGCTTCTCATGCTCGCGGCCAGGGGCCCGATCGCGCTCGTGCCGCGCGGTGTTCGCGTCCAGCCCGTCGAAACGCGGGAGGTCGCGAGCCGGATGGCAGAGCTCGCACTCGCCGCCCCCGCCGGCCGCGTTCCCGACATGGCCGGTCCCCGGGTGGAGCGGGCCGAGGATCTGATGCGGCTCTACCTCACCGCTCGACATCGCCGCGTCCCGATCCTGCCGCTGCCGCTGCCGGGCAAGGTGGCCCGCGGTTACCTGTCCGGAGCCCACCTGGCGGCCGACGGCGTCAGGGGGTCGCGCACGTTCGCGGAGTTCCTGCGCGCCTCCATCCGCCCGGACGGCACCATCGCTCCGCCGTACGACCTCGCGGCCCGGTCCGGCCGCTGATCAGCCGCCGGCCGGGGCACCGCGCGTCAGTCCAGGCCCTCGGCGAGCGCGGCCCAAAAGGCCAACTCGTAGGCGTGCATCATCCGGGCGGCGTGCAGCGACTCCTCCGGATCGTCGCCGGCCGCCAGCCCCGCCGCGATCATCTCGGTGGCCTGCTCGGCGAACCCCGGCGGCAGCTCGGCGAAGTAGCGGAAGAAGGCGACCGCCTCCTCGGTCAGCTCATAGCGGGCGCGCAGCGCCTCCGCCGCGCGGGCGCAGTAGCCGCCCCACTCGCCGAAGTTGACCAGCATCGCCAGGCCTACGCCGCTGCGGGTGCCGTTCAGCGCGCTCCAGGCGAGGTAGGCCGGGTAGGTCTGCGCGAGCGGGTGCGGCCGGTGGCCGCGCAGCTCCTTCTCGCCCCACCCGAGCGCGTCGGCGAAGTCGGCCAGCAGGCGCAGCGCCTCGCCCTCGCCGCCGGCCAGCATCAAGAACACCGGCCCTGCGGGCGGTTCGGGGAATCGGGAGGCCAGCATGGCGAAGCTGCGACGGTCGCTGGCGACGATTCGGTACTGCTCGCCCGCGAGCGCGGTCAGCCGCTCGCGCGGCACCCGGCCGGCCTCGAGGAGGTCGAGGAAGCGGTTGGGCGGCGGTGCCGGGGAGATCTCCTGTCGGGCCGCCCGCACCAGATCCGCCGCAGTGACGTCGCTCATGGTCACCACGGCAGCATCCCGCTCCCGCTGAGTCAACCACCACGGCTCACGTCGTGTCGGTGACCCGCGGCCGCCGGGGAAGAAACCCGGCGCCAGCACAGTGGTCACTGGGGCAGCGGATCCTCTATACCGGTGGCGATAAGGCCGGACTCGATGCGGCGGACCGCACGGTAATCGGCCCAGAGTCGGTCGCGATCCGGATGGGTGAATACCGCGAACCCCAGGTCGAAGCTGTTGAATAGGTCTTTCGTCATTCCCACCCATTGGCCGTCGGCTATGTGCCGGACGGAGAAGTGGTGGGTCGGCAGGGAGTCGATGGCCTTCAAGGAGTCGGCGTTGCGCACGGTGCCCGCCTGCCGGGCGATGTGGAATACCACCAGCATGTGCGACAGAAGCTGGTAGCCCGGTGGCGGTGGCTCTTCGCCGGTGAAATAGCGAACCGTACGGGCGATCTGGCTGTCGCCGGTGGCCACCTGACAGAACTTGGGATGGCCGCCGCCATGTGGGCGGGCGCCGATCTCGATGAGGCGTGGCCCGTCGGCCGTCTGCATGATTTCGATGTGCGCCGATCCGTACCGTATGCCGACCGCATCTAGTACGGCGATGGCGTACGGGAGGAGGTCATCGAGCACCGGATCGTCGGGGGGCAGCCACTCCATGCAGTCGTAGACGGCCATGTACGGTCCGTTGTTGATTTTGTGGTAGCGGCAGACGTCGACCACCGTGTGCCTGCCGTCGTGGCTGAAGGTGTCGACCACATATTCGGTGCCCACCATGTATTGCTGCGCGACCAGCCGGTCGTTGACGATGCCGAGGCGGTTGGTCTTCCCTGCGAGCTCGTTGAACGCGTCGCGCCAGCCGGCCCCGCCGGGCAGTCGTACGACACCGTCCGTGCAAACACTCTTTGGCGGCTTGATGACCAAATCCTGACCGGCCAGGCCGTGCCGCTCGATCCAGGTCTGCACCGCCGCCGGCTCCGCGGTACAGATCTGCGGGGTGATCGGCAGACCGCGCGCGGCGACGGCGGCCGCCATCGCACCCTTGTGGCGACGCGCCGCGGCATGCTCGGGTGTGTTCGAGAACTCGGGTACGACCTGGGGCGCGATCATGTCGGCGAGCTCCACTCCGGACTCGCAGCCGGCCACCACACAGCGAGGCCGGATCTCCCGCAACCGGGCCACCACCGGGGCGGGGTCGCCGTCGAAGACGATGATCTCGGCGAAGTCGGCCGGTTGGTAGGAAGACGCGTATACCTCGGGTGGTTCGGGGCCGGATGTGACCGCGACGACCGGCACCCCCTCGTCCCGGAACGCGGGGGCGAACAGCGCGCCCGAGGAGTACGGATCGACGATCACCGCCGGGTCGGCCGGGTCACGATGCGACATGGGGCTCGTACCTCCGCTCGGTCAGCCGTGCCGTGGCGGTGCAGAACCGTTCCCACGCATCGGCTACGTTGGGGCTCATACCGCGGGCCCGGAGGGCGGCGTGCACCACACCTGGTTCGCTGACCTGCTCGACCGGGATGCCCTGAGCCCGCAGCAGATCCGCGTACCGCTCGCCGTCGACCCGGAGTGAATCAAGCTCGGCGCCCATGATGTAGGCGGGTGGCAGTCCGTGGAACTCGCCGCTGTGCAGGGGGGAGACGTAAGGGTGCGCCTCCTCGCCCGGCACAGGGCAGTAGCACTGGACGAAGAACTCCATCTCTCCGCCACTGAGCAGCGGAGCGTCCTCCCCGCCGCGCCGCCAGCGGGTGAGATCCAGTACGGGGTTGATCAGCGCCTGCCCGGCCAGGTCGGGACCACTGCGGTCGCGGCACATCATCGAGATGACCACGGCCATGTTGGCTCCGGAGCTGTCCCCGGCGACGACGATGCGCCGGGGATCGAGCCCGCGGTCGGCGGCCGACGCGGCCACCGCAGATACGCTTGCGTAGCAGTCCTCGAGCCCGGCAGGGAACGGATGCTCCGGCGCCAGCCGGTAGTCCAACGCGAACGCGGTCAGGCCGGTCTTGGCGGCGAGTTCGGCGACCACCACGTGATGAGTGTCCAGCGAGCCGAGCGCGAAGCCGCCGCCCCGCATGAAGCAAACCGCGCCCTGACCGGACAGGGCGTCGGGACGGTAGACCCGGATCCGCAGCGGCCGGTCGTCCTCAGCGTTGAGGATCTCATCAGAGATGGTGACTCCGGCGGGCAGGTCGTAGGGAAACTCGGCGGTAAGGTCCTCATAGAGCCGGCGCTGTTCTCCGATCGGCCGCAGGTAGAAGTCCGGCGGCAGGACCCTGTTGAACCGGTCGATGTATTCGGCGAGGCCGGGCGCGTATTCCATGGCGATCCTCTGGGTTTAGGGGCGGTCGGTCGGGACGATGGGATACTCGGGGTCGCGCAGGGCCTGCCGGATACCGCGGCGCAGCAGGGGGATCAGGCAGAGCAGGGTCCCGAGGCCGCCCACCCACATCGCCGCGGACAGCCCGGCGAGAGCGATGATCGCCGCGCCGATCAGGCTCCCGAGCGGCAGCGCACCCCAGATGACGAAGCGCTGGACCGCGTTGACCCGGCCCAATAGACCATCCGGCGTTACGGTCTGCCGCAGGGTGAGCGCCGTGGGGTTGAACAGGCCCTCGCCTAGGCCGTGCACGATGCCGCCCGCGACCAGGCCGGCGGCCGAGCCGAGGCTGCCCATCACGGGCATCAGAGCCAGCCCCGACGCGGCCACCGACGCGCCGAGCACCAGCGTCCTGGGCATGGAGATCCGGACGGACACCCGGCTTGAGGCCAGATTGCCGAGCGGCAGGCCCAGTGCCGCCGAGCCCACGACCAGCCCGATCTCGGCCGGGCCGAGATGAAGAACGTTGCGGCAGTAGAGGATGAGAACGGTCTGGACCATGCTCAGGAAAAGCACGTATACCGACCCGCACATGAACACGGGCTCCAGCAGCGGGTGCCCGACGACGAACCGCAGGCCTTGCCGCATGTCCCGGCGAAGCCAGCCGCGTTCGCGTGGGTCCGCCGGAACGGGTCGCTCGCGGTGTTTGATACCGAGCAGGGTCAGTACGGAAAGCAGGAACGTCACCGCGTTGACGACAACCGCGGCGACGGCGCCGAGCAGGCTGATGAGCGGCCCGGCGGCCATCGGCCCCGCGGTCTTGGCCAGCGACTCGGAGAGAAACAGCCGGGCATTGCCACGCGCCAGATCGGCGCGGTGAGCGACCAAACGCGGGAGGTAGGACGTATAGGCGATCTGGAAGAACACAACGGACGAGCCGCTGAGGAAGATCAACCCAGCCAGCACAGGGAACGTCAGCACACCCAGCCAGAGCATTACGGCGATCGCGGTGTAGATCACTATCTGCACGCTGTCGCAAACGATCGTGGTGGTCCGGCGCGGTAGCCGGTCGACCACGGCCCCGGCCGGCAGGGCGAGCAACAGCCAAGGTGCATGGTGTGCGAACGGGAGCAGCGCCGCCATGGCCGGACTCGCGTCCAGGGTGGTGACCGCGAGCAACGGCAGTGCCACGAGCATGATCTGGTCGCCGGCCATGCTTAGCGACTGTCCTGCCCACAGCAACGTGAAGTCGTGCCGCACGCGCTGCCCGGAGCCGGGGGAAGCTTGCGTTGGGCCGGCGCCGATGGGTTGATCGGTGTCTGTCAACGTCGGCGCTTTGCTGAGCTTGGGCATGCATCGCCGTCTCGGGAGACGCCGCGCGGATCGCTGGACAGCGGCCGGTATTCCAGGGTGCAGGGGGTATCGCCGTGCCACGGACAAAGGAGCCGTTTGCCATTCGGTGAGATCCGCGCCAGGTGCAGCGGACCGCCATGGGCGAAATGCCGGCGGGGAAAATTCACCAGGTGTCCAGTGGTGCTTTGCGCCGAGGCTATCAGGAACTGTGTATCCGAAGGCGATGGCCGATCGTCGTTCAGGTCGGATGGGTCGCAGTCCTCGACAGAAATATTCGCCAAGACGAACACCACCCTCAGCGAGATTTGCCCACCCGGCGGGTGAGTTCGGAATTTCGATTGCGCTTCCCGTTGACGGCCATGATCACATTTAGTGCTAGTTTGTCCTGGCCGTGCCTCAATACTGCATTCGTGTTAGTGGGCTAGTCAATAGAGGGTTCCAGTGTTCGCTCGAACACATAAAGTGACTAGCGCTCGTAAAGGTTGTCAAGTTATCCGAACCTGGCCGGACGCGGCGGTGACGAAACGACGACGCTCTGCCTGTGACACCGGAAGGTCGTCGGCGGCGAGGTCGGTTGCTTCACAGCGACTCGCTTCTTCTAGCGACTCCCCAGTTTTGTGATCTCGATGGGGACGGCCCGGGTGTAGTGAAGCCGGCCGAAGTAGGTGACCTTGACCAGGGTCCACCAGTGGCCGCCGGGCCGCGCCGTGGGTTGCGCGCCGACGGCGTAGCGAAGGTCGGCGGTGGACCCGGGGGCGACGGCGAAGCCCTGCGTCCACGGGGTGATGTGCACGGCCGTGCCCCACGTGCCGTACGGGCTGAGCAGCTGCGCCTCGCCGCGCACCGCGCCGTCGGCCGTGTTGCGGAGCCGTACCACGAGCTCGCCGTGGCCGCCGGGGGGCAATGCGAACGCGGCCGGGTCGAGCGCGACGGCGAGCGGCTCGGCGGCCGGCCCCGAGCCGACCGTCACGACGTCCTCGAGTAGCTGGCCGAGCGGGTCGCGGACGCGGGCGGCGAGGAAGTGCGTCCCGGCTGCGGCCGCGGTGACCGTGAGCCGGAACGTGATGTGCTCGCCGGGGCCGAGGTCGTAGGCCAGCGGCGGGGCGTCGACCGTCAACCCCGGCGATACCTCGAGCTCGACGACTCCGGCGGCCGGTTCCGCGGAACAGGCCACGGTGACCTGTACCTGCCCGGGGGAGCGTACGGACACCGGCGAGACGTGCACGCTGACCGGGAGGTAGCCGACCGGCGCCGGGCCCTTGTTGTGCAGCCAATAGCGGGTAAAGACCGGCTGGGCGGGCTCGATGTGCGGGGCGGGATCCACCGCGTGAACACCACGGGACGGCAGGGCGGCGATGGTCGCCACGTCCGCCGCGCCCAGCTCGGCCTCGATCTCGCCGGCGACGGTGCGCAGCCCGGACCGGCGTCTTTCCTCCAGCAGGTCGGTGCGCTCAGCGGCGGACACCCCGGGATGCAGCCGAATCCGGGCCGTGGTGGCGCGGCCCGCGGACTCATACAGCCGCAGCGTGACCCCGGCCCCCGGATCCACCGCGCCGCGGCGACCGGAGGCCATCGGGTTGCCGCGCGGCTTGAGCGCGGTAAGGACCACGTTCGACGGCTC
Source organism: uncultured Thermomonosporaceae bacterium (assembly GCA_937891035.1). GTDB lineage: Bacteria > Actinomycetota > Actinomycetes > Streptosporangiales > Streptosporangiaceae > CALAED01. Next base: position 9,670 of record CALAED010000140.1, read on the forward strand.
CGCGGCGGCAAGGCTGGTGCCGGACCGCAGCCGGCCCGGATGCGGGTCGGCCGGAAGGGTGAGGATCGCGTGGTTGTACTCGGCGCCGGCCCGCACGAACCCGGCGTCCCGCCAGTCGCCGTGGCCGGCCACCAGGCTGTAGGCGAAGGTGTGCGTCCAGTGCTGCCAGGCGAAGCTGGACCCGTCCGGCGCCGTACGCCGCTCGCCGTCCAGCCAGACCCCGCACGGCCAGCCGCTGCACGCGCGCATCAGTGACAGGTACAGCGTGCCGTCCACGTCCGCCACGAAGCCGGGCGTGCCCTGGTTGAGCAGGCCGATCGAATAGTCGCCTGCCGGGTCGAGCGTGTCCCCGTACCCCACGTCGATGGTCGCGTCGCCGAGGTCGTCGGCGAGCTCCATGATCGCCGCCGGCAGGTCGGCGCCGGAGACGATGAGTACCGGCAGGTCATGGGGGCCGCGCACATCCGCGTCCGGCACCCACGTCCGCGCGATGGGGCGGGCGGCAGGGACGAGCACCCGTCCGGCGCCGCCCAGCGCCGTTCCGTAGGCCGGGTCGGCGGCGGCCAGCACCTGTGCCGCGACCGCGTTGTCCGCGCCGAGCACGATCCGTACGTCGGGCAGGTTCGAGTCCAGGTCGAGCGCGCCGTACCGCTCCGCGTCCGGTGCCGTGCAGGTGGCGGTGACGCCCTGGCCGGCCAGCCGGGCGAGCAGTTCGCGGACCTCCGCTGCGGCCTCGTCGCCGGCGGGCGCCACCACCTCGGCGATGCCGATCGCATGGCGCCTGCCGTCCGGCAGCGCGATGCGGACGGTGGCGCTCAGTCCCGCCCAGGTGTGCGCCGGCGCGTCCAGCGTCCACAGGTGCGGCCCCGCGTCCGCCTCCGGGAAGCCGAACGAGCGGCCGATCGCGGCGAACCCGACCTCGGCCACCGGCTTCGCCCCGGGTAGGTCGGCGGCGAACCGCACCCGCAGCAGGTGGTCCTGCCCGATCGAACCGTCCACGTGGGCGCGGAAGTCGACCCGTTCCACGCCGTCCCACAGCAGGGTCTCCTGCGTGACGCGCAGCCCGGCCAGCTCAGTCTCGGCGACCAGGCGGTGGCCGATCGGGCAGCGCTCCGCCCGGACCCGGCCGGGCCGCTCGCCGGTGCGGCGCCCCGGCCCTTTCGGCAGCAGATGCCACGGACCCTCGCCCCACACCGGGTGGTCGGCGTACTCCTCCTGCAGCACCAGCTCGGCGCCGAGCCCGTCCGGGCGCAGCAGCTCACGGCCGGATCGCAGGTCAACGACGCTGCTCAGAGCGCCGCCGCGGGCTGGGTCGGCCGTCACCCGGAAGGCCGCGTTCGCGGCGGCGGTGCCGTCAGCCGGAGCCCACCCCGGCGGCACGTCGCCGGCGTCGGTCACCCGGTAAATCCGGAAGCCGAGCGGCGGCACGTCCTTGGCGAGAAAGGCGAGCGTGATCAAGTGGAGTGAGCCGTCGCGGTGGCGCCGCACCCCTTCCGCGACCGCGGGTACCACGGCGCCGTCATCGGCCCGCACCTCCACTCCCGTCGTCGCACCGGGCGGGTAAGCGAGCTGAACCGTCGTGATGCCGTCGCGACGCCACGACAGCGTGTTCACCGCCAAGACCGGGCGGCCCGCGCCGCGGGTGTCCGCGCGCCGCGCGATCTCGGCGATCGCCGCGTCCCGTACCGACCGGCCCAGCTCGTAGGCCTCCCGCCAGCCGCCGAGCAGGTCGAGATACACCTGGTCGGACTCGCTGCCGGTGATGGCGTCGTGGTGCGCGCCGAAGGCCAGCTGCCGCCACGCCTTGTCCAGCGCCGCGCCCGGGTAGTGCCCGGAGCCGAGCAGCGCCGCCAGGGTGGCCAGCCGCTCCCCGTCCAGCACCGCCACCTCGGCGGCGCGCTGCGCCTGCTTGGTGTCGATGTACGACACGTCGCAGCCGGTGTAGACCGGGTTCATGTCCCTCGTCTGCGGGCTGAGGCGCCGGCCGGACGCCGTCGTCTCGGCGCGTACGGCGGCGAAGAACTCGCGGGGCAGGCCGGTCTGGAAGCGCGGCCAAAGGTAGCGCTTTGGCCAGGCCCGGTGGATCTCGGTGCACCAGCGCGAGGGCACCACGTGGTCGGCCCCGACCGGCAGCAGCACGTTGCGTGTCGCCGCGACCGGCTTGAGCTCGCTGAACTGCCGGTACGCCTCGTCCATGGCCTCCTTTATGGTTTCCGCGCGGTTGTCGATCTCCCAGCCGGCGCCGTAGTGGTTGGCCATGTAGCTGGTGAGCAGGCCGCGCCCGCTCGGCGATATCCATTCGAACTCGCTCGGGAACTGCATGCGCGTGTTGTCGCCCACGTGCCGGTTCGGCCCCCACATGTGGAACGGCCCGCGTGCCCAGGCGCTGGAGTCGAGCCCGGCGTCGGCCATCAGGCCCGGATAGGCGGGGTCGTGGCCGAAGACGTCGAGCATCCAGGCCGACCGCGGGTCGCCGCCGATCACGTCGCGCTGGTAGCCGACGCCATAGGCGGCGTTGCGGATCGTCGACTCGGGGTGCGTGAGGTTGGTGTTGGCCTCGTTGTAGTTGCCGCCCACCAGCTCGACCCGGCCTTCGCGGAGGAACCTGCGCAGGTCGGCCCGGTCCTCGGGGCAGGCGTCCCAGTGCGGCTTCAGGTAGTCGAGCTCGGCGAGGACGAACTTGTAGTCGGGGTCGCGGCGGGCCGCGTCGAGGTGCGCGCGGACGAGGTCGAAGGCGGTCTTGACGACGGGCCGGCGCAGGCTCTCGGCGGCGGGCAGGTCGTACCTGGCCTCGGTGAAGCCGGCCTGAGTGTTCCACCACACCGGGTCGTAGTGGAAGTGGGAGACCATCCACATGGTCCAGCCCGTCGCGGCCACCTCGATCTCGGCCTCGGCGCTCGCCCGGTCGCCGCCGGTCTCGGCGACGGCGGTGACCCGGCGCGACGTGCCCTCGGCGGCCGGCGCCGCGACGGTTACGCCCACCTCGGCCACTTGCTCCTCGCCGGCCGGGAGGCCGGGCACGACCTCGGGCTCCGGCGTGGTCACGGCGGGCCCCTCGACCCGTACCCGGACCGGACCGGCGGCCGCGCCGCGGACGGTGACCCGGACGACCTGGCGAGGACGCCGGGCAGTGCCGATAAAGAGATCGGTGGACTCGACGGCACTGATCCGCATGGCTACCTCGCTCCACGCTTTCGACGCCGGCAGGTGCTTCCCACCTTCGCACAGGCGCCACGGGTGACCGGTCCATCCCGCTGGGTGCGCGCGGGGTGTGAGCGGGCATTACCGGGCGCGGGAGATAGGTCACCGGAGCGGGAGAGCGGTGGGACCTTTCGGCGCTCGGGCGCACGCGACCGCGGGGGAATTGGCTGCTGCCGGCGGGCTCACTCCCCCAAAAAATTTTTCCTTCGCGTTCCTGCCGCAGTTCATCGGGGCCGGCGAGACGCACGCGCTGTTCCATATGCTCGAGTTGAGCCTGGTCTTTATGCTGCTCACCTTCGTTGTCTTCGCCGGCTACGGAATATTCGCCGCGGCGGCCCGCAACCATGTCATCTCCCGTCCCCGTGTGCTCGCCCGGATGCGCCGCTTGTTCGCCGGCGCGTTCATCGCTCTCGGCGCCCGCCTTCTCACTTCGTGAGGCAACGCATGTATTTCCAGCATTCAACTGAGATCTGGGCTGATTTCGCGGAGCTCGCGGCCGGCACGCTCATGGCCGAAGGGTAATTTAACCATCAATCGTTTATGTTGTCGTAATAGGGAAACTCGCGGTGGCGGAGCATGCGCAGAACTATCCCCGGCGCTCGCGGGCGACAGGTCGAGGCGCCCGCCCCAGTGTTCCGAAACGGATCACGTCAGCGCGATCGTCGTTGACAGCTTCGTGATCTGGGCGGACGATAGCGAGACTTGTTGGGATTGCTTGATTTGTGTTGATATATGTCGGATCTCCGGATGGTGAGGGCCGATGCCTGGAACCCCGCTCAACAGGAGCCTCGCCGTGCTGGCCGCAGCGGCCAGCCTTTTCGTCCTGGGACTCGCGGGTGGGGCGTCGCCCGTCCAGGCCGGGCCCGCGCCGTCGGGGGCCATGTTCGCGGCGCCCGGCCACGGAAGCGCCGCCCCGGTGGGTGCGGCGCGCAGCCAGGACTTCGGCCAGGGCTGGCGGTTCGCGCTCGTCAATCCCGAGGGCATCACTGATCCGACGGGCGCCTTCGCCAACGCCGATGAGCCGGACTTCGACGACTCCTCCTGGCGCAAGGTCAACCTGCCGCACGACTGGAGCATCGAACTCAACCCGACGGCGAATGGCGGGACCAACAGCGGCACCGGGTTCTTGCAAGGCGGCCTCGGCTGGTATCGCAAGAGCTTTACGCTGCCGCCGTCCATGGCTGGCAAACAAATTTCGGTCGAGTTCGACGGCGTATATATGGACTCCTCTATTTACGTCAACGGGCGGCTCGCCGGGACCCATCCGTACGGCTACACAGGATTCGCCGTCGACCTGTCCCAACTGGCGCACACGGACGGCACGACGCCCAACGTCATCGCCGTCAAGGTGCGAAACCAGCTGCCGAGCAGCCGGTGGTATTCGGGCAGCGGCATCTATCGCCGCGTCCATCTCGTCGTCACCGAGCCGGTGCACGTGGCCAGGCACGGCGTGTTCGTCACGACACCGGGCATCGAGCAGACCGTCGCCGCCGGCTTCGCGACCGTCCACGTGCGCACGAACGTGGCGGGCGACGCCCGTCCCGTGGAGGTCGTCTCCACGATCCGCGACGCCGACGGCCGTGCCGTCGCCGCGCACACCGCGACGGCGAC